>JAEZVM010000044.1 GCA_023420795.1 Pseudomonadota bacterium | reverse complement strand
CACGCCTTTGGCGTTGAGCTCGTCGATGGCCATGCGGGCGCCGTTTTCATTGTCCTTGCCCAGGTGCGCGGCCGAGCCGGATGTTGCACCGACATGGCCGATCTTGACGACTTGTTCCTGTGCCGATGCTGCCCCGGCGAAAGCAAGCGCAAGCGCGCCAGCCACGGGAATCATTTTGCTGGTGAACTGCATGGAATACTCCAAGATAACAATTTGATATGAGAGAGGCTTGCTACGCTTGTGGCGATATCGAGGCCGCTGCATATGGAAGGGTCAACCATGGGCGCAAACCTCGTTGCGCACGACAATACCACGCAAGTCCGGCGGCCCCAATACGGAAAACTACGAGGGTCGGGCAATCCGGGAGAAGAGATTTCCTGGCCGCATCGTCAAGCGCCGGGCCGGGCCTGCACGGTCAGCGGCTCGGGATGCGTCATCACCTGTATGCCGGGCTCAAGATTTGCGATGTCCGCCTCGATTTCATCGAGCAGTGCATGCGCCTTGACGATGCTCCAGTCGGGCGGCACCAGCACATCGACATACACGAAGCTTTCTGCGCCGGCACGGCGCGTGCGCAGGTTCGCATGGGAAACGCCGCGCGCGTGGTAACGCTCCAGCACCTGTTCGACTGCCGTTACCGTTTCGGCCGGCAGCGCGGCATCCATCAGTCCGTCCGCCGAGGCCCGCACCAGGCGCCAGCCCTCCGAAAGAATATGCAGGCCGACCAGGATCGCGATCACCGGGTCGAGCCAAAGCCAGTCGGTGACGGAAACCAGCAACACCCCCGCAATCACGCCGGCCGACGTCCACACGTCCGCCATCAGATGCTTGGAGCCGCCCTCCAGCGCAATCGAGCGAAAGCGCACCGATGCACGCCGCATCGCAATCGCAACGAGCAGATTGATCAGGCTGCTGACGACGGAAAACGCCAGGCCCAGTCCGAGCGATTGCAGCGGTTGCGGATTCATCAGGCGCAGGGATGCGGACCAGATGATCGCCGCTGCCGCACAGAAGATCAGCAGGCCCTCGAAACCGCTGGAAAAATATTCGGCCTTGCCGTGGCCGAGCGGATGGTCTTCGTCCGGCGGGCACTTGGCGATGGTGATCATCCACAGTGCGAAGCTGGCGCCGGCCAGATTGACGAAAGACTCCATCGCATCGGACAGCAGGCCCATCGAGCCGGTGAACCACCATGCAAGGGTTTTGAAGGCGATCGTGAAGATCGCGGCGGCGGTGGACAGCCAAAAATAATGACGTGCTTCCATTCGTTCTTGTCTCTCTTTTCGGCAACCTGGAGCACACCTGCGCACCCCATGGAAGCCCGTCACAGGCACCCGGCAAGGCGGCGTTATTCAGACTGTCTTGTAGAACAAAGCGCACAGTTTACAGGGCTATGGGAAATATGGGGCCTGTTCAGGGAGTTGGCCCGTCAACACAGGCTATGCCGAGCACTGGCCCTGCAACCACTCTCTGAACACCGCCAGCGCCGGCCGCTCGTCGCCGTCCGGCTGCACCAGGTAATAGCTGCGCTCGCTGCGCATCGGCTGCGGGCAGGCTACTACCAGCGAGCCGGCGGCGAGTTCCGCTTCGACCAGCAGCGTGGGCACCAGCGCGACGCCAAGGCCGCAGCTTGCGGCGGCGACCTGCATCGAGAACTGCTCATAACGGGGGCCAGCCATGGCCATCGGCGCTTCCACGCCGTTCGCCTCGAACCATGTGCGCCACGCGTCGGGACGGGTGGACGCCTGCAGCAGCGGCATGCCGGACAGGTCCGCCGGACTCAGATGCGCCCGATCTTTCAGCAGCGCCGGGCTGCATACCGGGACAATCTCCTCCGACAGCAACCGGCAGGCGCGCGTCCCGGCCCATTGGCCAACCTGTTCCGGCGTGCCGGCGTACAGGGCCGCATCGATGCCGGTATCGGTAAACAGGAAGGGGCGCGTGTGCGTCTCAAAGTGCACCAGCAGTTGTGGTTGTTCGCGCGCGAGCTGCGGCAGGCGCGGGATCAGCCAGCGGGTGGCGAAGGTAGGTACGGTGGCAAGCGTGATGCTGTCGCCCTGCCCCTGGCGCCCGATCAGGTCGAGCGTGTCGCGCTCCAACGCGTCGAGCCGCTGCGCGACCTGGCGTGCATAGTCGATGCCCGCCGGCGTAAGCGTCATGCCGTGCTGGGTGCGCTTGAACAGCGCGAGCCCGATGAATTCCTCCAGCGCCGCGACCTGGCGCGACACTGCGCCCTGCGTCAGCGCCAGTTCCTGCGCGGCGCGGGTGAAGCTCTGGTGCCGCGCGGCGGCCACGAAGCAGCTCAGCGCCTGGGTCGATGGCAGCTTTCTTCTCATGCAGTTACCTCATGCCGTTGGATTCAAACATTGAACCCAGGGTAATTTTTTAAACTTAGAAATGATTTTCCATCATATCTGGATGAAAAGAAATCGCTTGCACGAGCACTTGGGCGCGCCATAACATCCATCGCACTTTATATATGAGAGGAGCATCCATGAGCCATTCCGCACGTTTTTCCTGGTCCGATCCGTTCCAGCTCGATTCCCAGCTCACCCAGGATGAGCGTCAGGTGCGCGACGCCGCGCATGCGTACTGCCATGAGAAGCTGCTGCCGCGCGTGCAGATGGCGTTTCGCAACGAGCAGACCGATCCCTCGATCTTCCGCGAGATGGGCGCACTCGGCCTCTTGGGTCCGACGATTCCGGAGCAATACGGCGGCGCCGGCCTGAACTATGTCTGCTACGGGCTGGCCGCGCGCGAGGTCGAGCGCATCGATTCCGGCTACCGCTCGATGATGAGCGTGCAGTCCTCCCTGGTCATGGTGCCCATCTACGAGTTCGGCTCCGAGGAACAGCGGCGCAAGTATCTGCCGAAGCTGGCCACAGGCGAATGGATCGGCTGCTTCGGATTGACCGAGCCGGACCATGGCTCCGATCCGGGCTCCATGGCTACCCGCGCGCGCAAGGCCGAGGGCGGCTACCGGCTTACCGGCTCGAAAACCTGGATCACCAATTCACCAATCGCGGATGTTTTCGTGGTGTGGGCCAAGACCGAGGACGGCCTGATCCGCGGCTTTATTCTGGAAAAGGGCTGGCAGGGACTGAGCGCACCGGCAATTCACGGCAAGGTGGGGCTCCGGGCTTCCATCACGGGCGAGATCGTCCTCGACGACGTATTCGTGCCGGAGGAGAACCTGCTGCCGAACGTGTCGGGCCTCAAAGGCCCGTTCACCTGCCTCAACT
>JAEZVM010000414.1 GCA_023420795.1 Pseudomonadota bacterium | reverse complement strand
CTGACCGTCTTTCTTACCGAAAAGCGAAAAGATACTCACGTTTCCCCTGACTCGTGTAGTGCCGTTGCCCTTCCTCCGGGTCGGTGGAAGAGGCGGATAACGGCGCTCCAAAGCGCGCATGGTTTCCATGCAGACTTACCATTACAACGGCACGGTGAGGGTTTGTCAAACGCTGTGAGCATTCTGTTAACAAATCAAAACACAGTTCGCACACCCAGGATAAGGCTCCTGCCCGGTTGAGGCGCCGATTCGCGCAATACCGATGTGGCAAGACGGACATCCCGATCCAGCAGGTTTTTCACCAGCGCGAACCAGGTCCACTGCACGTCGGCGCTGCGTGTGGTGAAGGACAAATGGGCGTCCGCCAGCGTATAGGCGGGCGTGGCGCTGGTTTCGAATGCAGCCAGCCGGTCCTGCCGCAGCGCGCGCACCAGCGACAGGCCGCTGCGCCAAGGTCCCTGGCGGTAGCCCGCCTCGATGCCGAAGCGCGTGGCCGGCTGCAGGGGGAGGTTGCCGGCATTTTCCAGCTTGCCGCGCGATGTATCGGCAAAGCCGCGCAGCGAAAGCCCTTCACCGCGCAGGTTGTAGCTGGCTTCCAGTTCCGCACCGCGAATGACGGCTTTCGCCTGCGACCAGAAGCGCTGCGTGAATTCGCCGTCCGGATCAGCGTTGCCGTCTTCATCGACCAAAGTGCCGTCGGTGCGGCCGTACACGAAGTTGCGTACGCGATTCTGGAACAGGTTCGCCTTCCAGCGTACCAGGCCTTCGGTTCTTTGCAGCGTCAGTTCGATGTTGCGCGACACTTCCTTTTTCAAGCCGGTGTCGCCGATATCGAAGGTGGCGGTCGATTCATGCGGGCCGTTCGAATACAGCTCTTCGATGGCCGGCGCCCGCTGCGCGATGGAGATGGTCGCGCCCAGTCCGTAGCCGCGCGAGAACGTCCACAGGCCGCCGAGTGAATACGAGACCAAGTCGAAGCGCCGCTGCGGCAATCCTGTCTCGTCCGGCCGGCGCTTGACCGACTCGGCACGTACGCCCGAGCTAGCGCGTAAGGGGCCGAAATCACGCTGTTCCACCAGAAAGGCGGCGAGCGACGAGGACTTCGTGACGGGCACTGTATCCGGCCTGCCGCTTTCGGCCGAGCGTGCGGCGAACTTGCCGTGCTCGGTCTGCATGCCGAAGGTGCCGCTCCAGCCGGAGATCGGAAGGTGCGCGATTTCCCAGCGCGTTTCGGTTGTCCTGTTCGTGAAATCGGTGGCGGGCGTGCCGTCTTCTTCCTTCTCCGTGTGTTTGTAATCGGTGGTGGCGAGCTTGAAGCGCAAGGACTCGGCCCCGGCGAACGGCTGCCGGACCAGGCCGTCGATATCGGTGCGCGTCTGCGACAGGTCGATGAAGGACCGTTCCTCCGTCGGGATGCCGTAGCGGTCGTCGCGCGTGTCGATCGACGCGCCGATATGGCCCCAGTTCGCGACATGCGAGGCGCCGAAGCCGAGCGTGCGAGCGCGTGTGAATGACGACGGCAGCCTGCCGGATGCGGAATCAGGATCGTTGCGCACCGCGAAGCCAGGGATGCGGTAGTCGTCGGTATTGCGCGCGCTTCCGTCCAGATGCAGGCCGATGCTGCCGGCGGCGCCGTCGGCAGAAAACGACATGCTTCTTTCCCTGTCAGCCGTGCCGATGCGCAATTCCGCTTCACCCGATGGTGTTGGCGTGAGCGTGGTAGGAATGCGTTCATTGACCACGTTGACCAGGCCGCCGATCGCACCCGATCCATACAGGAGGGCTGCAGGACCGCGCAGGATCTCGATCTGGCGCGCGGTAGAGGATTCGATCGCGACGGCATGGTCGTTCGACAGTGTCGATACGTCGGATACTGCCATGCCGTTCTGCAGGATCTTGATGCGCGGGCCTTCCAGGCCGCGGATGATCGGGCGCGACGCACCAGCGCCGAAACCGGAGGCGGACACGCCAAGCTCGCGCGATAGCGTGTCGCCCAGAGAGACACCGAGTTTGTTGCGCAACTCGTTGCCGGCCAAAACTTTTGCCGGAGCCAGGATCTGCGCGTTCTCGTCGCTGTTGAATGGCGTCGCGGTAACGACCACAGCGGGCAGGGTCTTTTCCGCGTCCTGTGCAAATACGCCAGTGGAAAGGGAGGCAAGCGCGGCTAACACGGCGCCCGCAGTCAATGCATATTGTTTGGCCATGATGGCTCCTGAATGAAAACGGAATGGATCGGCCGGCCGCGGCAGGTGGGCAGGCTGTTGATCGATTTTGGAGTGCGGCGGCTGCGTGCAGCGCACATCAGGAGGGATCAGGCGGCGGGTGGTGCGCGCGAAAAGAAATGATGGGCGGCCGGTGCGTCCCATGAGGCGAACGTGATCCACAGAGCGAGCACCTTGGTGCTGGCTAGCAGCGGCGCGATGAAAGGCGGAAGCGCGATCGCATCGGCTATTGCTGCTGCATCGAAGGCTACGCAGGAATGCGACGCATCATTGCCTTCGTCAGGGAACGCCGAGGAATAAGCGTGCGCATGCTGCCACGGCGCATGAGCGACCCGGTGTGCCAGGCCGAACCACTGGGCAAACAGCAACGCCACCGCCAGTACAGTGGCAATGGCGCTGCGGTGTTGCATGGCGAGGCGCAGGGGTAGCATCAGAATTTATTTAGCGGCAACGGGGATGGCGTCGCTCAGGCGGTAATACATGCCCATCGGATCGTCCTTCATCACGCTCATCCTGCCGCTCATGACGACAGGCTCGGCCGTGTATTTGACCGCGGTCTTGGCCTTCACCTCGACCACACCCTCCGGCCCTGCCGGCATGCAGAACGAGCAGCTCGAAGGAACCAGCGAGATGAGGAAGTGCTTCTGCTTCTCGCCGGGCTCCAGCGGCATCATGAAGCCCTGCACTTTCACTTCCTTGTCGTTCAGCGCAGCCACGTCCCTGGAGAATTCAGGCAGGATGCGATTTTTTACCCTGACCTGTTTGACCTTGACCAGCGTATCCCAGGAGACGACTCCCTTGATTTCCGGCAGCGGCTGCATTACAGGCGGCGGCGCTTCCGGTAGAGGCGTGTGGCCCTGGGCGGGCTGGGCTTTCGGGGCGGCGACTGCCAGCGCGGAAGCGGCCAGCATCGCAAGCAGCAATGCGTGAACGGATGCCTTCATGATGTGTCGCGCTTTCATGTCAGTGCTTGTGCTTCATTCCGCACAGCTTGCCTATCGCCAGCCCCTTGCAAGCCTTTGCAAGCTCGGCATGGCAGACTTCCTCATCTTTCCCGGACGCGAGGCACTGGGCCGCAGCCTGATGCGCGGCGGCGATGGCCTTGTGCTGATCGATGATCGCTTTCAGATGAGCGGGATCTTCCTTCGCCTGTGCCACCGATGCGGCGAAGGCAAACAACAGGGGCATGAAAAACTTCATTGGATTCTCCTTGTTTAATGTGAGAGCGTGGCGGCGATATCGGTACGATACGCGCGCAGGGCCGGAAGGAGGGCGGCGGCAAAACCGACGCCGAGGGCAATCAATGCCAGCCAGGCTTCATCCGGCGATACGACTAGCCCCGACATGGTGAGATTCTGGTCGGCAGACAGCATGCGGCCCAGCACTTCAACCGCCGCATGACCGGCGAGCCAGCCAAGCAGCGCGCCAGACAGCGCCAGCAGCAACCCTTCGGCCAGCAGCAACAGCAGCAGTTTTGATGGCGGGGCGCCCAACGTGCGCAGAATCGCGAGATCCGTCTTGCGCTCTTCCAATGCGTTGTACAGCGCGACAAACATCGACAGCGCGGCGGACAGCAGCATGACGGCTGCGATGCTGCGCAGGACATCGATGCCGACGCCCAGCATGCGGAACAGCTTGGCGGATTCGAACGCCGGCTGCGCCGCCTGCAGCTCACTCTGGCTGTTGACGGCGCGCGGCAGCATCACGGCAGCCAGCGGCGACGCATACTGCACCAGAAGTGCAGTCAGTTCGCGCTCCTCGTCCATCGCCGCCTTTTCTTCCGCGTCATTGACATCGATGCCATGCGCGATTTCATGCACGCGCCAGACCGATTCGACCGGTGTCAGGATCAGGCGGTCGAGTACCGTGCCGGTCGGCTTAAGGATGCCGACGGCGGTGAACGGCGCGTCGCCGTGCTGATCTCCGCCGCGCGCCATGCCGTGCGAACCGGTGAAGCTGCCGTTCAGGGTAATGCCGGTCCTGGCAGCCGCCTGAGCGCCGAACACCGCTTCCAGCGGCGCTGCGAACATCCGGCCCTGTGCGAGCGTGCCATTGTAATGTGCGATGTATCCGGCATCGGTGCCGACGATACGGAACCCGTCGTAGCTGTCGCCCAATGCCAGCGGAATCACTTTCCCGACCATGCGGTTCTGTGCTAGCTGTGCCTGCGCCGCCAGCGGGATGTTGCCGGTCGGAATATCGACGTGATACACCGAGGACAGGATCAGCTGCAGCGGCGATCCCTTCGCCCCCACTACCAGATCGATGCCCTGTGCATCGCGCAGTGCGTTGTCTTCGAGCTGCCGGGAGGTCGAAAGCACGAAGCTCATCATCGCGATACCGACTGCTATCAGCAGCAGGTTGACCGTGGTGGAGAGCGGCTTGTGTCGCAGGGACTTCAGCGCGAGCGTGAAGGCATTGAGTCGCGTCATGCCGCCTCCTGCGACGGCGTATCCAGCCGAAGGACTTTCGCCATCGGCAGTGCGGCGACGACGCGCGCGTCATGCGTGGCGATCACGAGAGAAGCGCCGCTTGCCGCCACCTGCGCCGTGAGAAGTCCGATGGCCGCCGCACAGGCCGCATCGTCGAGATTGGCAGTCGGTTCGTCTGCCAGCACCAGCGTCGGCTGGTTGAACAGTGCGCGTGCAATGGCGACGCGCTGCCGCTGGCCTTGGCTAAGTTGATGCGGCTTTGCATCCGCCTTGCCGGCCAAGCCCAGCGCCGCCAGTAGTGCATCTGCGTGTGCCGTGTCGGCGTTGCGGCGATTCGCATAGGCGACCAGCAGCAGGTTCTCGCGCACCGATAGGCTCGGCACCAGCGCCAGCTTTTGCGGCAGGAAGCCGATCGTCCTGCCTCGCCAGGCATCTGCGGTACGACCTGACAGCGAGGCCACATTGGTGCCAGCCGCGCGCAGAATGCCGCGCTGCGGGCTAAGGATTGCGGCCATCAGATGCAGCAGTGTCGATTTGCCGCAGCCGGAAGGGCCGAGGATGATCGCATGCTCTCCCGCCGCGAGGGCGAATGATGGCACCGACAAGTGCGCGGCCGTCGAGGTGGGAGTGCGGGTCGGATAGCGATAGGAGAGATCGGATATTTGCAACATGGTTGCATTATACGTGCCGACCGGTGCCACAGTCATGCAGGCGCGCAAGAAAGGAGCGCAAAAGCAAACAAGCGCATGGTGCGTTGCATCATGCGCTTGCCTGACGGCCCAAAGGCCGAATATGGAATA
Source organism: Pseudomonadota bacterium (assembly GCA_023420795.1). Lineage (GTDB taxonomy): Bacteria > Pseudomonadota > Gammaproteobacteria > Burkholderiales > Burkholderiaceae_D > Noviherbaspirillum. The sequence continues at coordinate 7,531 of JAEZVM010000414.1, read as the reverse complement.
TACGGAGAATTAGTCGCCGTACAGCTTCTGCTTGAGCTCGCGGCGCTGCTGCGCTTCCAGTGACAGCGTTGCGGTCGGGCGTGCCAGCAGGCGCGGGATGCCGATCGGTTCGCCGGTTTCCTCGCACCAGCCGTATTCGCCGGCGTCGATCGAGGCGATCGACTGCTGCACCTTCTTCAGCAGCTTGCGCTCACGGTCGCGGGTGCGCAGTTCCAAAGCATGTTCTTCCTCGATCGTGGCGCGGTCAGCCGGATCGGGCACCAGCACGGTTTCGCGCAGATGCTCGGTGGTTTCACCGGCGTTCTTCAGCAAATCGCGTTCAAGCTGCTGCAGGCGCGCCTTGAAGAAGGCGAGCTGCGCCTCGTTCATGTAGTCCTTGTCGCTCATCTTGAGGATCTGCTCTTCGGTCAACAGAGCGCCTTCGGCCGGAACGGCGGGGGTCGATTTGGTTGTTTTGGTAGCCACTTCGCTTACTTTCGAAACATCGGGTTTTTTCATTTTATCCGTTACTCCTGTGCTTGCATTGTCACTGCTCATGGAAGAACCGGATATCTCCTTGGATCCTGACTTGGAAGACCTGGTTGCGGATGACGGCTTCGCGCTTGTCGCAGGCTTGGCTGTCTTGGCGGCAGTGCCGGCTCGGGAGGCGGCTGGCGTCGTCTTCGCTGCCTTGGTCACTCGCTTTGCATTGCCTTCCTTGGGGATGCTCTTTGCCGCAGTTTTGGCCGCGGAGTTTACACTATTTCTGGCTGCGGTTCCGGCTGGTTTTGCAGTCGTTTTGGTGGAACTGGCGGCTTGCTTCGGGGCTGGCTTGAGCGTCTCCTTGACCGTTTTCACCAGTTTGCTTGCTACCGTCTTCAGAATCGATTTCTTTTGCGTGCTTGCTGCCTTGCTCTTGGCTGGCGAAGCCGCCTTGACTGCGGGCTTACTTGCACTCCTGGCCGCTGCGCTCTTGGTGGCGGATCTTGTAACGGTTGCGTTCATGGTTTGTCTCCATTATTGAACTGCCCGATACCTTGAACCACATCGGGCGCCGGGTGCGACATTGATCGATGTCTCCTACCAAACGACTACTCCGCTGCTGAACTCCGTAAAAAACCGCGTTAGTTTATACCAAACACTGTTCTAGGCCGCTAATAAACGTGTCTTTCGGGAGGTTCTTGCCAATAAACACCATTTTGCTGCCGCGCGGCGCGCCTTCCTGCCATTTCGCCCCGATATCGGTACCCATCATCTGATGCACGCCCTGGAACACGACCTTGCGATCGGCGCCTTCCATCCACAGCACGCCCTTATAGCGCAGCATGCGCGGGCCGAACACCTGCACCAGGTGGCCGAGGAATTCATCCAGTCTGGCGGTATTGAACGGCCGGTCGCTCTTGAAGACAAAAGCGGCGATGTCATCCGAATGATGCGCATGATGATGATCGTGGTGGTGACCGTGACTGCCATGATCGCAATGCGCTCCGCATTCGTGATGCTCATGCGCGTGATCGTGTTCTTCCTCGGCGAGGAAATCCGGATCGATCTCCAGTTTGTCGTTCAGGTTGAAGCCGCGCAAGTCCAGCACTTCGCTGATCGGCACCTGGCCGAAATCGACCTTGCCGATCGGTGCACGCGGATTCATGCGCTTCAGGCGCGCGGTCAGCGCTTCAATCTCGTGGCTGCTGACCAGATCGGTTTTCGACAGCAGCATCCGGTCGGCGAAGCCGGCTTGCCGCTGCGCTTCCTCATGCTCGTCGAGCTGCTGCATCGCGTGCTTTGCGTCGATCACCGTGATCACCGCATCGAGCATGTAATGCATCGCGACTTCGTCGTCCATGAAGAAGGTCTGCGCGACCGGCCCCGGATTCGCCAGTCCGGTGGTTTCGATCACCACATGATCGAAATCCAGCTCGCCCGTATCCCGCTTTTGCGCCAGTGTGCCGAGCGCGAGGATCAGATCGCCGCGAACGGTGCAGCAGATGCAGCCGTTGTTCATCTCGACGATCTGCTCGTTGCTGTCCTGGACCAGGATTTCATTGTCGATGTTTTCCTGCCCGAACTCATTTTCGATCACGGCGATCCTGTGGCCGTGCGGTTCGCGCAGGATGCGGTTGAGCAGGGTGGTTTTGCCGGCGCCGAGGAAGCCGGTCAGTATGGTGGCGGGTATTAGTGTCATGTCAATGTGCGCAGTCGGCGCACCATCCCTTTATCGTGAATTCAATGTCATGGGCACGGAAGCCCTTTCCGAGGCTTTCCTGCAGCGCGTCCTGCAGCATGCTCGCTTCGCCGATGCTGTCGAGACAGAACACTTTCGAGCAGAGCGTGCATTTGAAGTGGCCGTGCTGACGATGCTGGATGCCGTCATGTTCGGCGCCTGCGCTGTAGCGGAATATCCGGTCATCACCCGCGATCTTGTGAGCGAGGCCGGCGTCGGTCAGGCAGTCGAGCGCGCGGTACAGCGTGACGCGGTCCATGTCGGCAAGCGCATCCTGCACATCCTGATGAGCGAGAGCGCGCTGCGCGTTCAGCAGTGCCGCCAGCACCTTCACGCGCGCGGGCGTGACGCGCACTGCAGCAGTACGCAGCTGAGCCTCGGCTAATGCTGCGGCAGTCCGGGTGGGTGGTTTCCGGTCTGATTGCGCAGTTGCAGCGGCCGGTTTCGGTTTGGTGCTCATTGATGCCATGCAATAAGAAATGGAGAGAAAATTATGACGCAATTCCGCAGCCGGGTCGGAATACTCGTTCATCACACAAGCTTAACGCCATCAGGGCTTGTGCAGCATCAAGCCTTTCAGATACTCGCCTTCAGGAAAGCTTGTCGTCATCGGATGATCGATCCCAGCCGACAGTCGCCGCAGGATGTGTGCATCGACCTTCGCATCATTGGCAGCGCCCGCGACGATTTTCTGGAACAGGTCCGCGCTGATTGCGCCCGAGCAGGAATAAGTGAACAGGAATCCGCCCTCGCGCAGCAGCTGGAAACCGAGCAAGTTGATGTCCTTGTAGGCGCGTGCCGCACGCTCGACCTGTCCGGGTGCGGAGGCGAACTTCGGTGGGTCGAGCACGATCAGGTCGAAGGATTTCCCCTGCTCGCGCAGCGAGCGCAGGGTCTTGAACACGTCGGCATCCCACCATTCGGCGCGCGCGGCATCGAAGCCGTTGAGCGCCATGTTGCGCTGTCCGACCGCAAGCGCCTCGCCAGAGGAATCGATCGAGGCCACGCTTTTCGCGCCACCCTTCAGCGCGGCCAGCGAGAAGCCGCCGGTGTAGCAGAAACAGTTCAGCACGTCGCGCCCGGCCGCATGTTCCATCACCAGTCGGCGGTTGTCGCGCTGGTCGATATAGAATCCGGTCTTGTGGCCGGTCCGGATATCTACCGCGTAGCGCACGCCATTTTCAATGACGAGGGTTTCGTTGCCCGGTTCCTTCCCGGCGAGCGTGCCGGTTACCAGTGGCAGGCCCTCGCGTTCGCGCACCGATGCATCCGAGCGTTCATAGACATTCGGGCAGCCGGACTCGGCGATCAGCGCCTGCACGATCGGCACCTTCCATGCTTCGACGCCGGCCGACTGGAACTGGCAGACCAGATGGCCTTCCTTGCCTGCGTACCAGTCCACCACCAGGCCCGGGAAACCGTCGGCCTCGCCGAAGATCACGCGGATTGCATCGGTATCGCGCACCGTGGCCATGCGGTAGGCGAAGGCCTTTTTCACGCGGCGCTTGATCAGCGCATGGTCGACCGGTTCGTTTTCATTGAAGCTCCAGACGCGCGCGCGGATCTGCGAATTAGGGCTGTAGGCGGCGCGCGCCAGGAACTGGCCGGACGAGGATTGCACCAGCGCGGTTGCGCCTGGCTTGTTCTTTTCTTCCGGCTTGCCCTCGATGCGCTCGATCGCGGTGGGAAAGACCCACGGATGGCGGCGCAACAAGCTTTTTTCCTTGCCTGGCTTGAGTGTGATGGTGAGCATGGGATTTACGAGAACGAGTGTTGGATGCGCTGCGTGCAGCGCTTATTTTTTCTTTGCGCGCGGATGGGCGGCGTCATATACCTGCGCCAGCCGCTGGAAATCGAGCGATGTATATACCTGTGTCGCCGCGATCGAGGAATGGCCCAGCATTTCCTGCACCGCGCGCAGATCGCCCGAGGACTGCAGCATGTGCGAGGCGAACGAATGGCGCAGCACATGCGGATGCACGTTGGCGGGAATGCTGAGCGCCTGCGCATGGGATTTCAGCCTAAGCTGCAGCACGCGCGGCGTCATGCGCTTGCCGCGATCGGTCAGGAACAGCGGGTGTGGATCGGCCTTGACCAGCGTGCCGCGTACTGCCAACCATGCGGAGATCGCCTGCAGTGCCTTTGCTCCAACAGGCACTTTGCGCTCCTTGCCGCCTTTGCCTGTGACGCTGACTTCCTGCTCGTCGAGGTCGATCCAGCCGGCGGACTTGTAGCCGCCTTCCTGCACGAAGCGCACGTCCAGTGCTGTCAGCTCCGAGACCCGCAGACCACTGGAATACAGCAGTTCGAACATTGCACGGTTGCACAGCTGCGCAGGTGCGTTCGCATCCCTGCCGGGAAATGGCTCGGACACCACGCGTACCGCGTCATCGGCCGACAGCGCTTTCGGCAACGGCTTGCTGCGCTTGGGAGCCTTTACGCCATCAACCGGATTTGCAGTGAGCGTATCGTGGTCCGCCAACCATTCGAAGAAGCCGCGCCATGCCGACAGCATGCGCGCGATCGAACGCGGATTCATGTCCCTGGCATGCAGTTGCGCGGCGAATTTGCGGATGTGGAAGTGTGTGACCGAGATGAATGCCAGACTGCCCGGCAGTTCCTGCACGAAGTTGCGCAGCACTGTCAGATCGCGCCTGTAGTTGCTCACCGTGTGCTGCGACAGCTTGCGTTGCTTTTCCAGGCTATCGAGATAGCGTGTGATGTGTTCCTGATTGCTGGCGGTGCTCACGCGTCGAAAATTCAGTCAAGCAGGCAGACCATGGCTGCGCTGGCAGTCTCCGCTATCTTCGACAGGAAGTCGGTTGCCATGTCGGCGGTGAATCGCTGCGGATCGGGCGAGCCCAGCACCAGCAGGCCAAAGGCTTCCGGGGCCGCGCCGATACGCAATGACAGCATTGCAATCGACTGGACCGATTCGGCATCGTCTATCCATGAGGCCGCTTCGAAATCCTGGTTCGGACCACAGTAGGGTGCGGTCAGACCGTTGCAGAAAATCTTGGCATCGGTGGAGACGTCGGCGGCAAACCATGTATGCGAAAACTCTTCGGCAACACTCCAGATGCGCAAGGTTGCATGCGGCACCGAGAAAATTGTTTGCAGGCCAGTGATCAGCGTATGCGGCAGATCGACGTCATTGCGCGCCAACAGCAGCGAGCGGGTCCATTGCGAAAATTTTTCCGTGATCGCGTCGTTTTCCTGCGCGATGCGTAACAGCTCCGTCAGACGCAGTTCGAGCGACTTGATCTTCTCGCGCAGTACTTCCATCTGCCGCTCCTGCAGGGATACCGTGCGGCCGGCCAGAGGACTGGTCAGCTTGACCCTTGCGAGCAAGTCGCTGTGTTCTTCAAAAAAATGCGGGTTGTCTGCCAAAAATTCGGCGACGGCAGCGGAATCCAGTTGATAGGTCATATGAAAGCGTCGGTATTGGTCGAGCCGTTCCCACGGCAGCCGGAAATCAAGCGGTGATTTTAACCGACAACCGAAGGGATGGGACGGCCAGGCGCCTGCGCATCCTGCAACGACGCTGCCGTCCGAAGATGCCGATACCGTAATCGCGGATCAGATGTCGATCTCACCCTCGAACACGCTGACTGCAGGGCCGGTCAGCATCACCGGCGACCCGGCTCCGGCCCAAGCGATCGACAGTTCGCCTCCGCGCGTGGATACCTTCACCGGCGAGTCGAGCAGGCCGCGACGGATGCCGGCAACGACCGCCGCGCAGGCGCCGGTCCCGCAGGCGAGTGTCTCGCCCGCGCCCCGTTCGAATACGCGCAAGTTGATCTGCCGGCGATTCACGATCTGCATGAAGCCGGCATTCACCCGCTTCGGAAAGCGTGGATGGTGCTCGATGACCGGGCCGTCCTGCAGCACGGGTGCAGTGTTCGCATCGTCGATCACCTGCACCGCATGAGGATTGCCCATCGATACCGCCGAGATCCAGAGCGTCTTGCCGTTGATGTCCAGCGGCCAGAGCGTGTCGCCGCCCTCCTGCTTGCCGGTCAGACCTGCGGCATCGAAAGGCACCTTTTCCGGTTCCAGGATCGGCGCGCCCATATCGACAGTGATGCGGCCATCCGCCTCCAGCGTCGGTTCGATCACGCCCGACATGGTTTCCACCTTGATCCTGCGTTTGGCGGTCAGCCCCTTGTCGGTGACGAACTTGACGAAGGCGCGCGCGCCGTTGCCGCATTGCTCGACTTCGCCGCCGTCGGCGTTATAGATGCGGTAACGGAAATCGACTCCGGCCGATTGCGGTTTTTCCACCACCAGCATCTGGTCCGCGCCGACGCCGAAGCGGCGGTCCGCCAGCCTCTTCCATTGTTCGGGCGTGAAATTGATGGTCTGGCTGATGGCGTCGATCACGACGAAATCGTTGCCGGCGCCGTGCATCTTGGTGAATTTGAGTTTCATGGGGCTAATTCAATAATTTAATCGGCATTGCGCTTGTACAAGCTGGGCTCGCCCGGCGGCCGTGTCTTGAAGCGTTTATGCGTCCAGAAGTACTCAGCAGGCGCCTCCAGCACGCGTTCTTCGATGAAGGCATTGACGCGGCGAGTCGCGGCCAGGATATCGGGCCCGGGAAAATTTTCCCACTCTGGATAGAACCTGACCTGCCAGCCTTTGTAATCTGGCAGGAAGGTGGCAATTACGGGGATGATCTTTGCGCGCGTTGCAGCGGCCATCCGTGCCGGCGCCGTCAGTGTCGCGGCCTGGATGCCGAAGAAAGGCACGAATTCCGCATCCTGCATGCCGAAATCCAGATCCGGAAGCATGAAAAACGGCAAACCTTCACGCATGGCGCGAATGATCGGCTTGATGCCTTCCTGACGGGTAAAAATCCTGACTGGACGAAACCGTTCCCGCCCTTTGCGCAGTGCTTCGTCAAATACCTTGTTTTTCTGCTCCGTATAGATCGAACATGCCGACGCTTCCATCGCGATCGCCACTCCCGCAACATCCAGGCAGACGAAATGCGGGCACAGCAGAATAACGGGCCCCGACTGAAAGGCTTCGAGAGGCACACCCGGTTCCGTGATGATCAATCGCTTGAGTCGCGCCTCCGATGCCCACCACAGAATGCTGCGCTCCAGCACGCTGCGCGCGTAGGACTGGAATTGCTGTTTCGCGATCATGCGGCGCTGCGGTTCCTGAAGATGCGGCTGGCTCAGGCGCAGATTGGTCAGGGTAATGTGGCGGCGCGAACGCATCGTCGCGAACAGCTGTGAGCCGATGGCTTCGGCGATTCGCCCGAGAATGGGCAAAGGCAGCCAATGCAGTAGCCACTTCTGGGCAAGCAGCAATCTCATCGGC
>JAEZVM010000406.1 GCA_023420795.1 Pseudomonadota bacterium | reverse complement strand
GCCATCCACGGGAAAGGCGTTTTTGCGGCAAGAGCAATCGCGCCGGGCGAACGCATCATCGAGTACCGGGGCGAACGCATTCACTGGGACGAGGCGCTGCAGCGCGCGGAAAAAACGGGCGGGCCGCTCAATCACACCTTTTTCTTCAGCCTTGCCGATGGCCGGGTGATCGACGGCGGCAGCGGCGGGAATGCGGCGCGTTTCATCAACCATTCCTGTGAACCCAACTGCGAAGCGCTCGAACATGAAGACGGCCGCGTCCATATCTATGCGACGCAGCCGATAGAGGAAGGCGAAGAGTTAAGCTACAACTACGCCCTGATCTACGACGGTCGGCACACGGCGGCGGTCAAGCGCGCGTTTGCCTGCCGCTGCGGCGCGCCCGGCTGCAGCGGCGTCATGCTGGCGCCGAAGGGGCGCAGATCGAAACGCTTAGGTGGAGAATGAATTGGCCGGCAGTCTGGCGAGGCTTGCGGCGGCGCGCTTTTCCAGTTCCTTTGCTCCCTGCGCGGTGGCGACCGCCAGCGCTTTTTCCAGCCATTCCCGCGCGTGAATGACATTGCCGGACAGCTTGTACAGGCACTCGCCCTTGAGACGGTACAGCTCGGCCTCGAAGTGGGAATCATGATTGCTGTGCATGACCTCCAGCGCTTCATCGACGGCTCGCAGCTGTTCCTCGTGCATGCCAAGCATGCCGAATGCCTCGGCAAGCATTTCCATGAAATACATGACGGCGCCTGCAAAAATGCCGGAGCGCATTTGCGCGATGGCGCTACTGATACGGACCGTGCCCTGTTCATTGCCGTTGGCGGCGTCCGCCCATCCCTGTATGCAATGACTCACCGCTTCCCAGAAAGGGAAATCATGTTTCGTAGCAAGTTCGGAGAGCGCACCGGTGAATTCGGCGACTTTGTCCGGCTCCCCGCGCAGGCGATGCAGGATGCCGGCGCAGCAGTAGGTCAGCCCCAGCGTCTGCGGATGATTCACCCGGCGCGCAATGGCAATGGCTTGCTCGGCGGCCTCCATCGCACGCGACGAATCGCCGAGCGACCATAGCGCCCAAGCGCCGAACAGCAGAGTCGAAGGGAAAGGATGCTCGCCGAACAGGGAGAGCAGGCTCGCATCCATCGCGGGATCATAAAGCCGGCGCGCGGCTTCCATGTGCCGGCATGTCTGCGCGAAGCGGGCGAGGGAATAGGAAGAATTCGCGCACGCGTAATGTGCGGTGATCAGCAAGGCGGGGCGTCCATCCTGCGTCGCCAGCTGCAGCAGCCGTTCCGCGATTTGCATCGCATCGCTGTGCGTGGTGCGCGAGCTGCTGCCGAGGTACAGGCCCCAGATCGAGCGGAACACGTCCAGCGAGGCGCCGCATTTTTCACTCAGTGCAAATGCCTTTGAATACATGCGGTCTGCTTCGAGCGAGCCGTAGCCCTGTTTGTAAATCAGTGCGCTGCCCAGCTCGACCAGGATCGGCAATTCCAGTTCGTCGCGTTCTCTGCCTTCCGGCAGACTTGCGATAGTCTCCAGCGCAAGCTTGAAATGGCGGATAGCTTCCGCCACCGCGCCGCGCCCGGCCGCTCCGGTGCCGGCCTTGCGCCACCATTCGATCGCCTCGCACGCGTCTCCCGCTTCGCAGAAATGCTGTGCCAGCACTTCCGGCGCGCGCGTCCATTGCGTCGCCTGCGACTTGAGCACACGCGCGATGCGCCGGTGCGCGTCGCGCCGCGCCGGGCGGGTTTGCGACTGGTAGGCCGCTTCCTGGATCAAGGCGTGCCTGAACTGATAGGTCGGCACATCGGATGAGGCGATCCGGCTGACCAGTCCCGATTCCTGCAGCTCATGCAGCGCGCGCGCGGTGTCGGCCTCGTTCAGCGGCGTTACCTCGCGTAGAAGCTCGCCGTCGAACTCGCGCCCGATCACGGCACAGATCTGCGCCAGGTGCTTGGCATCGGCGAGCCGGTCAAGGCGGGCCGCCAGCAGGTCGCGCAGCGTGGCCGGGATGATGGTGGAGCCGGAGGACGGATTCCCTTGCCGCGCCATGAACATGCGCGCAGTTTCTTCGATGAACAGCGGCACGCCATCCGTAGCGGCTACGATGCGCGCCACCGTCTCGGTCGGGAAGCTTTGTTCGGTATCGACCAGGCTGACCAGCGTTGCCGCTTCCTTGCTGGATAGCGGTGCGAGGTCGATCTGCGTCACGCCGCGATGCCAGCCGGGCCGAAATTCCGGCCTGGCGGTCAGCAGCAGGAATATGCGGCTCTTCCCGCTACCGTCCAATATCTTCTGCAGCAGATCCAGTGTCGAAGGATCGGCCCAATGTATGTCTTCCGCGATCAGCAGCAGCGGCGTTCCTTTGGCAGTGAGCGTGATCATCTGCAGCAACAGGACCAGAAGACTTTCCTTTTCCTGTTGCGGCGACAGCGCGGGCGGCGCGTAACGGTGCTCGCATGGAATGGAAAGCAGGCGGGCCAGCAGCGGCAGCATCTTCTCGACAAGGGAAGGAAAACGGGAGGAAAGATAGCGTTCCAGCTTGTCCAGACGGCTGGCGTCGTCATCGGCGGAGGTGAAGTTCGCGGCTTTCGTCAGGTAATCGCCCAGCGGATGGAAAGCGGAGTTCTGGTATTCGGGGCGGCAGTACACTTCGCGCACCACGGCCGGCTGGATCTCGGCCAGCTCCCTGAAATGCCGGAGCAGGCGCGATTTGCCGATGCCCGGGTCGCCGCGCAGCAGCACGGCCCTGCTCCCCGGTTGATGCCACGCGGCTGTCAGGCGGGCCAGTTCCTTCTCGCGTCCGACCAGCGGCGTCAGGCGCGCGGAAGCATCGAGCCGGATGAGCGCGCCGGTCTCCTCCTGCAGGAGGAATGACTTGTTGACGCCGCTTGCTCCGCTCGCGGATGGCAAGTCCTGCGTCTGGCAGCGGAAATAGCCGGAAATCAGTTCATGGGTTGCGCCGCTCAGATGGATCTGACCCGGCGCCGACATCTGGCAGAGCCGGATCGCGACGCTGGATATCTGCCCGCCGGCGTCCGGCACCGCCGCATTGTCGCCGGTGACGATCAGACCGGTGTGCAGGCCGAGGCGCGCGCTTGCCCGCTCTGTCGCAGCCCGTGAAATGGCGCTTGCGGTTCGCGCGGCTGCCACCGCCGCGTTTTCCATCGGGCGCGGGTAACCGAAATAGGCGAGCAGGCCCGCGCCGTGGCTTTCGACGTGATAGCCGCCGTTGCGGCGGATGATGTCGATGGCGCGCCGGGTCGGCTCGCGCAGCGACGCGACGATGTCTTCCGGATCGCTCTCGGCCGTGTCGATTTCGCAGTACAGCACTGTCACCTGCAGCCGTTCCGGCGCAGGCGTGGTCGTCGCCGGGACAGGCGGTCTTGCCTCCTGGCTGACCGCGACGCAGAGCTGCTTGTATAGCGCACGCGTGGATTCATCCGGTGCCGTGCCAAGCTCCTCGTCCAGCTCCCTGCTGTAGGCCTCGAACTGCCTTAAGGCGGCAATATGGTTGCCGGCCGCAGCATAAAGCTGCATCAGGCGGCGCTGGCCCGGCTCATCCCACGGTTCCAGCTCTACATGGCGCCGGGCGTACACGAGCGCGGCATCATGAGCGCCGTTTGCCGCATACCAGTCCGCCAGGCGTCCGAGCAGGCTCAAGGCATGACGGCGAAAAGCGTCTCGCTTGAGCTGCAGCCAGGCTTCGAATTCAAGACAATCCGGTAACGAAAAGCCGGCCATGAATTCACCCTTGTAGCGGGCAACTGCCCGCTCCATGTCTGCCGAGCATTTCGCGCATTCCTCGGGCACGCCTTTCCGGTCGCAGGCATTGCAGGAGGCCGGCAGCTCGTCAAATCCTGCGATGTCCGGCACGAAGCCGCCGTCCGGGGCGAAACGCACCGCGTTGCGCTGTATCTGCAGACAGGGCCGGGCGGCATTGTCATCGTCCAGGGCCGCACGCAGGATCGACAGCGCCTGGCGCAGGTTGGCGCGGGGGGAAGGGGAATCGGGCCAGAGCAGTTCACCGAGCGTCTCGCGGTAATGCCAACGGTTCTCGGTGGCGAGGTAAGCTAGCAGCGCGCGTCCTTTCTCCGGAACCGGGACGCCGGCCTGCCGACCGTCGGCAGAGGTCAGCTGCCACCCGCCGAGCAGCGACAGCACTCCTCTTCCTTTTTGTCTCTGCAGTCCGCTTCCAGTCACTTCGAGCCCGTTCACACGCCTGATCAACGCAGTCTTATCTCTTTTGCGTTCTTTTGACGTTCGATCATTACATTAATCGTCAATATTGATTCAAAACAAGTTTTCCGATCTTAACGCATTACTGCACTGCAACAAAGAAGGGCTTTTGGCTGCCTGCTTTGACTGTTGCAGATAAGACTTTGGTAAGACTTCCCTAATTTGAATCAAGGACATTTTTCTTTCGACCTGGCAGCGACGGGCGCTATCGGAGCGCAGCAAAGCACTGCCTGCCCATCACTCAATAGGCAATCACGATGCGCACAAATCTTCCGGTCACTGCCCATGAACGCGTTCTGGACGCCGACGACATCATCGTCTCGAAGACGGACCTGAAAGGAAGAATCACCTACGTCAACCAGGCCTTTACCAGGATCAGCGGGTTCTCGGAGGATGAGTTGATCGGCGCGCCGCATAACATCGTGCGGCATCCGGGCATGCCGGAAGAGGCGTTCGACGATCTCTGGAAGGATCTGAAGCAGGGAAAATCCTGGACCGGCCTCGTCAAGAACCGCTGCAAGAACGGCGATTTCTACTGGGTCGAGGCGACGGTCGCGCCGGTGCTGAACGGGCGCGAGATTGTAGGCTTCACGTCCATCCGCACCAAGGCCGCGCCGGAAAAGATCGCGGCGGCCGAAGCGGTGTACCGCTCGATCCGGGAAGGTGAGCGCACCTATGCCGTCAAGAGCGGCGCAGCCGTCAAGCGTGGTTTCACCGCCCGGCTCAACGCGGTGCGCCGTCTGTCGATCAAGACCAAGACGCTGGCTTCCTCCGGCATCCTGGCCGCACTGTTTCTCGTCAGCGCCGCCGCTGGATCCGGGCTGTTTGGCGCATTGCCGAATCTGGCGACCGGCGCTTCGGTGCTCGGCATTTTCCTGGCAGCGGTGTTCTGCGCCATCTCCTATCGCGACAGTATCGGTTCGCTGGCGCAAATCCGCGAGCATGTCGATCGCATGAGTGCCGGCGACCTGTCCGGGCATATCGCCTCGCACGGCGATGACGAACTCGGCGACCTGGTGCAGTCGCTGCGCATCCTGCAGACCAACGTCAAACTGCTGGTGGGGCAGATCAAGGAATCGGCCGAGGTGGTCAACGACGGCTCCGCGGAGATCGCCTCCGGCAACGCCGATCTGTCGGCGCGCACCGAATCGGCGGCAAGCTCGCTGCAGGAAACCGCCTCCTCGATGGAGGAACTGACCGGCACCGTGAAGCACAACGCGGAAAATGCGCGCGAAGCCAACCGGATGGTTGCCGAAGCATCGCAGATTGCGCTGACCGGCGGCGAAGCGGTGCGGCGCATGGTCAGTACGATGGAATCGATCAAGGCCAGTTCGCGCAAGATCGTCGATATCATCGGCGTTATCGACGGCATCGCCTTCCAGACCAACATCCTCGCGCTCAATGCCGCCGTCGAAGCGGCCCGCGCCGGCGAACAGGGACGCAGCTTCGCGGTGGTCGCCGCCGAAGTGCGCAATCTTGCGCATCGCTCTGCAACGGCATCCAAGGAAATCCAGGCGCTGATTACTGGCTCGGTGGAAGAAGTCAATGCCGGCAGCAAGATCGCCGGTGATGCCGGCCGCGCGATGGACGACATCGTGAATGCGGTCAGGCAAGCCGCCTCCATCATGGGCGAGATCAGCCAGGCCAGCGTCAAGCAGAGCGCCGGGATCGAGCAGGTAAATGTAGTGGTGACACAGATGGACGCAGCGACGCAGCAGAACGTCGCGCTGGTTGAGCGGGCCGCCACCGCGTCGGAAAGCCTGCAGGAACAGGCGACGAGGCTGGTCGGCCTGGTCGGCGGATTTCAGCTTCTGCCGGACCAGCGGGCGGTCGCACCCGTCACTTCGAATGTGCAGGAACTGCCGCTGCGCGACCGCGCGGAGCGCACCAGCTTGCAGGCATGGGCTGCGTGAAAAGCGCCAGGATCAACAGGTTGGACAGTCCCATGGCGACCGCAAGACACCCGGATGTGCGGCAGGCGCGCATGCACGCCGACAGGATGTTCGCCGTGCTGCTTGCCGTGCTGACGCCGGTGGTCGGTGTGGTCGCCAACATGAGCGCAACGGGCGCGATTGCTCCGGAAGTCTGTGCCGCCGGCACTGCCGGCCCGGTGCCGGTTGCAGGCAGCTGGCCGGTCGCGCTCCTGATTTCCGGCCTGACCGCGCTCGGCTCCGCGCTGATCTGGCGCATGCGTGCCGGCGCGCCGATAGGCGGCATCTACAACGCCGTTGCGGCTGTGGTGTTTGCCGCATTGCTCATGCATTTTGGCGGCGGGCGCGGCGAGATGCATCTGCCGTTCTTCATCCTCAGCTCCCTCCTGCTTTATTACCGCGCGACATGGCCGATCGCGATCGCCTGCGGCATGATCGTCTCGCATCATCTCGGCTTTTTCACGATGCAGAGCATGGGCATTCCGGTGGTGGCGTTTTCCTGCCTCGACGGGAACACGCTGCTCATGCACCTGCTGACGGTGCTCGTGCAATGCGCGCTGCTATGGTATATCGCGGCGAGCATGGAAAAGGATGACATCGCGCTGGCGCGCGCCTCGACCGGTCAGCAGCTTGCCGCCAGCGTTTTCGATAACACCCTCGAAGGCGTCGTGATTACCGATGCCAACGCGGTCATACTCTCCGTCAATCCGGCGTTCACGCAAATCACCGGCTATCGTCCCGAGGAAGTCATCGGGCAAACGCCGCGCGTGCTCAAGTCGCATCATCACGACGAGGCGTTTTATCGCGCGATGTGGGAGGAGATAAACAAGCACGGGGAATGGAAAGGCGAGATGTGGAACCGGCGCAAGGGAGGCGAGGTCTTCCTTGAATCGCAATGCATCCGTCGCGTCGAAGGTCAGGACGGTGCGACGCATTTCATCGCGGTGTTCGCCGACATCACCGAGCAATGGCGCAAGGACCAGCGCATCGAGCACCTCGCGTTTCAGGATTCGCTGACCGGGCTGGCCAACCGTTCCCTGCTCGGCGACCGCCTGCGCCATGCCATCGCTCTCGCGGAGCGCTCGGTGGAATCGCTTGCCGTGATGGCGATCGATCTCGACCGTTTCAAGAACGTCAACGACAGTTTCGGTCATGACAAGGGCGACGAGCTGCTGCAGGTAGTGGCCGCGCGCCTGCAAACCGTGGCGCGCGATGTCGATACGGTGGCCCGTGTGGGCGGTGACGAGTTTGCCATCATCCTGCAGAACCCGGGGCAGCCGGAAGACATCGCGGCGATCGCAACGCGCATCATCGACGCCATTGCCAGCCCGATCGAGCTGGGCGGGATGTCGCTGCGCGTCGGTACGTCGATCGGCATCGCCGTGTACCCGAACGACGGCGCCGATGCCGGCAGCTTGCTGAAGAATTCCGATACCGCGATGTACGACGCGAAGGCAAGCGGCAGGAATACCTACCGCTTCTTCAGCGCCGGCATGACCGACCGCGCGCAGGCGCGGCTGCACCTCGAAATGGACTTGCGCCGTGCGCTGGAGCAAGGCGAGCTGGAACTGCATTACCAGCCGAAGATCTGCCTGCATTACGGCGTGGCATGCGGCGCCGAGGCGCTCGTGCGCTGGCGGCATCCGGTGCGCGGCATGGTTTCGCCGGCGGAGTTCATTCCGCTTGCCGAGGAAACCGGGATCATCGAGCCGATCGGCAACTGGGTGCTGGAAGAGGCATGCCGCCAGCTCAAGGCATGGCGCGAAAGCGATACCATGCTGTCCAGCGTCGCCGTCAATGTGTCGGCTGTTCAGTTGCGCAACCGAACACTGGCCGCGCAGGTGCGCGAACTGCTGGTGCGCTACGAATTGTCGGGCAGCGCACTGGAGATCGAACTGACGGAAAGCGGCGTGATGAACGATCCCGACCAGGCCATCGAAAGCATGAACGCCATACGCGCGCTCGGCGTACGGATCGCAATCGACGATTTCGGCACCGGCTATTCCAGCTTGTCCTACCTGAAGCGCCTGCCGATCGACACGCTGAAGATCGACCGCTCGTTCGTCATGGAAGCGGATCGCAGCGAGGACGGCGCGGTCATCTGCAGCACTATCATGGGCCTTGCTAAGAACCTGAACTTCGACGTGGTCGCGGAAGGCATAGAGACGGAAGCCCAGCTGGCCTACCTGAAGAGCCAGGGATGCAATATCGGACAGGGCTATTACTACAGCCGCCCGCTGCCGGCAGATGACCTCGCTGCCTGGCTGGCCAATAATCCGCCGCGCCATTGCGGAAATTGCCTGCGGCCTTCATGGTGCGACCGGCCGTTCAAGTTCGTTTCGTGGATAAAGGTGTCGGCGCAGGAAAGCCGCGCGAATGCGGCCACCGTGCTTTTCTGACGAGGTGATTTGGCCTTTTATTTTTTATCCTCGGCAGCCCAGCCAAGCGCTTCGAGCGCCGCCGCGACATGAATGCGGTTGTGATCCAGCGGACGCGGCAGCAGGCGCTCCGCATTGGCCAGCCTGCGCAGCAAGGTATTGCGATGGGTGTGCAGCAGCTCGGCCGCTCTGGTTGCATTGCATCCGGTGCTCAGGAACGTGAGCAGCGTCTTGCGCAGCACCGGCGGCGCAGTCGCCAGGTCTCCCAGCGTGTGGCTCACGAACTGGTGAATCGCCTCCGGCTGCTGCGACATCAGGGAAACCAGCCGCACCATGTCGAAGTTCACCACACGCGCGCCGGAGCGCAGGCGGGCCAGCACGCGCTGCGTGGCGAGCGCATCCAGGTGCGCCCGGCGGAATCCTTCGATGCCGCGGCCCCCGGAACCTACCGTCATGCGCACGTCCTTCAGTCCCTTGGTTGCCATGCGCAACTGGTCGATGTCGATGCGCTTGTCGCCGGTCGTCCAGACCCAGAACGTGGCGGCATTGGCGATCACGGTCAGGGTTTGCCGTGCTTCTGCACAGCGGGCCAGCGCCTGTGCGGCGGCTTCGAGATCGCCGGCTTCCGATTCGCTCTCCTCGCTCCACACGATCGCCGCATGGTGCGTCTGCTCCAGGTTATAGCCAAGGCGCTGGCTGGCCTGACGGGCATTGCCGGCCGCGCCTTCCAGAATCAGCGTGACGAGCTCGCGGCGATCGACGTGCGAACTGCGGATTCTCTTCTCCCGTTCTGCCTTCATGAACGCGGCGACACCTTCCATGATCGCATCGATGAACGCGGAGATGGAGCGTGCCGATACGTCCAGCAATTCCCGCAGCTCCTTTTGATCTGACGTGAGCTCGAACGCGATGTTCATCCACAGCGGCCATGCAGTGTTCTGCACGACCCGGGAAGCATTGAACATCAGATCGGTGATACCGCGCCGGACCAGTTCGCGCGCGCCGGCCAGCAGGTCGTCCGGTATGCAGGGCGTGACGGGTGCGCCGGGATTTCTGATGTTGGCTTCAGCCCAATGAATGAGGCTGGAACGGATGGCTCTTCTCGATGCGGCCATGATGACCGGATCGACGATCGCAAAGTGCACGCTGTCGCTGGAGATGCCGGCTTCGTCGATTTCCTCCAGCCATTCGGGCGGCGCCTTGAGCAGGGCTTCCGCGGCCTGCCGCATCAATTCGCGCACCCGGGGCGACGGCGGGCGCCATCCGGCCATGGAAGGCGGTATTTCCTGAAATACCGGGCTCATCTGGAGGTCATTTAACATGCTCCGCCTCGCTCTCAATTCATGAGAAGGTCCATCGAGTTCCATCAGGAAATGAAGGTGCACAGTGCACCAGCCACCCCGCAATATGGTGTGGTTTATATCTTGTTTTGCGCGCGCCTTGTCAACAAAATAACTCTCATTCGTGTCTCGTCAATTATCCGAAGGAGTGTTCATGCAGGTGCAGTCACTTTCCGTTGCGGAGCGTGCCGACGTGCTGATCGTGGGCGCCGGCCTTTCGGGGATCGGCGTCGCGTATTACCTGCAAAGGGAGCACCCGTCGAAGTCGTACGCCATCCTGGAAGCGAGGGGCGCGAGCGGTGGAACATGGGATCTGTTCCGCTATCCGGGCATCCGTTCCGATTCGGACCTGCACACTTTCGGCTACGAATTCAAGCCGTGGATCAACGACAAGGCCATTGCCAATGGCGACGAGATCCTTGCCTACCTGCGCCAGACCGCGGCCGAGAATGGCATCGACCGTCACATCCGTTTTCATCACAAGGTGTGCCGCGCTGCATGGTCGAGCGAAGAGGCGCGCTGGACCGTGGAAATCGAGAACACGCTCAGCGGTGAACGCCGGACGATGAGCTGCCGCTGGCTCTTTTCCGCTGCCGGCTACTATCGCTACGACGAAGGTCACACGCCGTATTTCGAGGGCGCGGAACAGTTCAAGGGGCGGATCATTCACCCGCAGCACTGGCCGGACAGCCTGGACTACAGCGGCAAGCGCGTGCTGGTGATTGGCAGCGGCGCGACCGCGGTGACGCTGGTGCCGGCGATGGCGCACAAGGCCGCGCATGTGACCATGCTGCAGCGAACGCCGACCTATGTGCTCAGCCTGCCGTCGGCGGACGCGATTGCCAACGCGCTGCGCAAGGTGTTGCCCGACCGCTGGGCCTACGCTCTAACCCGACGCAAAAATATCGCGCTCTCGCGCTGGATCTGGCGCTTCTGCCAGCGCCGGCCGGAGACCGCGCGGCGCATGATCCGCTTCCTCACCAGAACCGCCCTGCCCAAGGGTTATCCGGTCGATGAGCATTTCAATCCGCCGTACAAGCCGTGGGATCAGCGCCTGTGCATCGTTCCCGATGGCGACCTGTTCCAGGCCATCTCCGCCGGCAAGGCGTCGGTGGTGACCGACCGCATACGGACCTTCACCGAAAAAGGCATTCTGCTGGAATCCGGTCGCGAGCTGGAAGCGGACATCATCGTGACCGCCACCGGCCTCAGCCTGCAGGCGTTCGGTGGTATTGAATTATCGGTCGATGGCGAGCAGGTGGACTTGCCGAGCAAGGTGGCCTACAAGGGCCTGATGCTGTCCGACGTACCAAACTTCGGTTACATCGTCGGCTATACGAATGCCTCGTGGACGCTGAAGGTTGGCTTGCTGAGCGAGCACTTCTGCCGCTTGCTGTCGTACATGGACCGACATGGGTATGCGATCTGCCGTCCGAATCTGCCGGACTCCGACATGCCAACTCGCCCCCTGCTGGATTTCGGCGCCGGCTATGTGCAACGCGCGATCGACCGTCTGCCGCGGCAGGGAACCGGCGCGCCATGGCTGATGGCGATGGATTACCGGCTGGATGCGCGGATGCTGCGAGAAGGCCCGGTCGAAGATCCCAGTCTCGAATTCTCCGTGCCGCGCCGCGCGAGTTCTGTCAACGCAAACAGCGACGCTGTTTCGCTTGCGGCGGGTCGCTTGCACGGGGCGCAGCAATAAGAACACACCGGCCTTCCAATATCAAAAACAAGGAGACAACCATGGCAGCGAATCCCGGCATTGTTCCTCGCGAAAAGCTTCAGTTCGGACTGGATCGCGGCATCCCGAAATACTGGCTCGGCGGCGATCCGTTCAAGACGCGGTTCTGCGATGCGATGTCCACCATCTTCCCGGAAGGCGAGCGCTATTTCATTTCCTGTGTGCGCGATTTCCGCGACCGGGTCAGCGATCCGACGCTGCAGCAGGAGATCAAGGATTTCATTCGCCAGGAAGGGCAGCACGGCCTCATCCACCGCCAGTTCAACGAGCACCTGCGGGCGCAGGGTCTCGATGTCGATAAGCTCGAAGGCCTGACCCGCAGCTTCCTGTTCAATGTGATGCGCAAGTACTTTCCCAAGAAGCACACGCTGGCCGCGACTGCTGCAGCCGAGCACCTCACTTCCATTCTGGCCGAGTCGATCCTCGCACGCCGGGATGTGATGGGTGACGCTGACCCGCGCATGTTCGCGATGTACGCATGGCATGCGATGGAGGAAGTGGAACACAAGGCGGTTGCGTACGACGTGATGCAGAAGGCCGCGGGGGTCGGTTATCTGCATCGTGTCTATGCCCTTTTCCAAGTCACCATCATTTTTAATGTGCACATCCTGCTGTACACCGGCTACATGCTCAGGAAGGACGGCTTCACGGTCCTGCAGCTGCTGAAACAGTTCGCCAGGGGACTGTGGTGGGTTTATGGGCCGAAAGGACTGTTTTCCTCGTCCTTGCGAACTTATCTGCAGTATTACAAGCCGGGTTTCCATCCATGGCAGCAGGAGGTGGTGCCCAGCTATCCACTCTGGCTGGAAATCTTCAACCGCACCGGCGACCCGGTCGAGGCCGGGCGGGCGGTGCTTAAAGCCATCGCGGTGCAGGGGCGATAGATGATTTTGCCGGTGCCTACTCCTGCACCGGCTTCGCGATGGCACGCCAGATCATTTTGAACAGCACGTTGGCCTGGTCGGCCAGCGGCGTTTTTTCCTTGCGCAGGATATGCATGTGCACAAGGCGTTCCATGACTCCGAGAAAGTAATCGAGCAGGATCTTTTCATCGACTTCATCGGTGAGCACGCCCTGCGCGCGCCCTTCGGCAAGCGCATGCATCAGCATGCTCATCAGTTTCGGCTGGCGGAAGGTCTGGTCCCGGCCCCAGGTATTCAGATAGACCGAGCTCATGATGAGTTGCGCGACCTTGGGATTGCGGTCGAAGAAGTCGAGCACCACCCAGAATACCTTGCGCAGCTTGTCCTGGTACGTTTCGATGCCCTGCAGGTGATCCACCATCCGCGCCGCCAGCAAGCCGAGCCAGGTATCGAGGCAGGAATACAGCAGGGCTTCCTTGCTGCCGTAGTACTTGTAGATCGTCTGCAGCGACACATTGGCGGCGCTGGCGATTTCGCCGAACCCGACGCGATGGAACTCGCGCTCCGAAAACAGGCTCAGCACTGCATCTTCGATACGTGCGCGAATGCCTGCATCCAGCAGGCTCAGGTCCGGAACGGTCCCGGCTTTCTCTTTTTCTGTTTTCATCGATTTTGTGTTGGTGTAACGGTTATTACCTTTGTCATCGAGAGGGGGTTTTAGAATGAAATGCCGATTGACTTGGAAAAGTCCAAGGGTATAGTTTTATTCATTATTTGCATCTGCCGTGGAAAAACGGTAAGTGTAATAATCATTACCATTAAAATCAATCCTGGAGCTGACATGACTGAAGCCTATATTTATGACGCCGTGCGCACGCCGCGCGGCAAGGGCAGGAAGGACGGCAGCCTGCATCAGGTCACGCCGGTGCATTTGCTCGGCAACCTGCTGCAGGCGCTGCAACAGCGCAACCGGCTCGATACCGCGCTGGTCGATGACGTGGTGCTCGGCTGCGTGACGCCGGTCGGCGAACAGGGCGCCGATATCGCGCGCACCGCCGTGCTGTATGCCGGCTGGGACGAGTCAGTGCCGGGCGTGACGCAATCGCGTTTCTGCGCTTCCGGCCTGGAGTCGATCAACCTCGCCGCGATGAAGGTCATGTCAGGCCAGGAAAACCTCGTCGTTGCCGGCGGCGTCGAGAGCATGTCGCGCTGGACGATGGGATCAGACGGCGGCGCATGGTTCATGGATCCACGCGTCAACCAGATGACGGGCTTCGCGCCGCAGGGCATCGGCGCCGACCTGATCGCCACCCTCGAAGGCTTCTCGCGCAGCGATGTCGATGACTTCGCCGTGCAGTCTCAGCGCAAGGCCGCGCAGGCGCGCGCCGAAGGGCGCTTCGCGAAATCGCTGGTGCCGGTGCGCGACCTCAACGGCATGGTGGTGCTTGACCATGACGAATACATCCGCCCCGACACTACGCTGGAAACGCTCGCGAAGCTGAATCCCTCGTTCGAGCAGATGGGGCAGATGGGCTTCGATGCGACAGCGCTGCGAAAGTACACCACCATCGAGAAGATCAACCATGTACACCATGCCGGCAACTCGTCCGGCATCGTCGATGGCGCCGCGCTGACCCTGATCGGCAGCAAGGCCGTCGGAGAGAAGATCGGCATCAAGCCGCGCGCACGCATCGTCGCCACCGCCGTCACCGGCTCGGAGCCGACCATCATGCTAACCGGCATCGCACCGGCTGCGCGCAAGGCGCTGGCCAAGGCCGGCATGGCGGCCAAGGACATCGACCTGTTCGAGATCAACGAGGCGTTCGCCGCCGTCGTGATGCGCGCGGCGCGCGATCTCGACATCGATCCGGCCCGCATCAACGTGAACGGCGGCTCGATCGCAATGGGCCACCCGTTGGGCGCGACCGGCGCGATCATCCTCGGCACAGCACTCGACGAACTGGAGCGCAGCAACCGCTCCACCGCGCTGATTTCGCTGTGCGTCGGCGGAGGCATGGGCATCGCCACCATCATCGAGCGTATCTGAGAGGACGAATCATGAGCTTGCATTTTCAAAAAGACGCGGACGGTATCGTCACGCTGACAATCGACATGCCGGACCGTTCGATGAACGTGCTCAACGAGGAACTGACCGGTCCTTTCATTGAGGCGATCAAGGCGATCGAGGATGACAAGAGCATCAGGGGCGTGATTATCACTTCCGGCAAGAAGGAGTTCCTGGCCGGTGCGGACATCGAGAAGCTGGCCCGCATCACCGAGCCGCAGCAGGCCTTCGAGCTGGCGCAGGAATTCAAGGGCTTCCTGCGCCGGCTGGAACTCTGCGGCCGACCGGTGGCGGCGGCACTCAACGGCACGGCGCTCGGCGGCGGACTGGAGCTGGCGCTGGCCTGCCATTACCGCGTTGCAATCAACAATCCGAAGGCGAAATTCGGCCTGCCGGAAGTGAAGCTCGGCCTGCTGCCCGGCGGTGGCGGAACGCAGCGCCTGCCGCGCCTCATCGGCATGCAGAGCGCCTTGCCCCTGCTTCTCGAAGGCAAGGAACTGCGGCCGGCGCAGGCGCAGCAGAAGGGCATCGTGCATGAAATCGCCAGCGACCGCGACGACATGCTGGCAAAGGCGAAGGCATGGTGCCTCGCCAACCCGAACCCGATGCAGCCATGGGACGACAAGAAGTTCCGCTGGCCGGGCGGCGACTCGAAGAGCCCGGCCAATGTGCAGATGTGGTCGATCGCGCCGTCGATGGCAAGCGCCAAGACCTGGGGCAACTACCCGGCCGCGACCAATATCATGAGCTGCGTGTTCGAAGGCGGCATTGTCGATTTCGATACTGGCTGCGAAATCGAATCGCGCTACTTCGCGAACTGCGTGATGTCGCAGGAAGCGAAGAACATGATCGGCACGCTGTGGTTCCAGCTCAACGCGATCAACAAGGGCAAATCGCGCCCGGAAGGTATTGCGCCATCGAAGGTGAGGAAACTCGGCATCCTCGGCGCCGGCATGATGGGTGCGGGCATCGCGTACTCCTCGGTCAAGGCAGGCATCGATGTGGTGCTGCTCGACGTCAGCGTCGAGAATGCGGAGAAGGGCAAGGCATATTCCGCCGGGCTGCTGGACAAGGCGATCCAGCGCGGACGCGAGACTGCCGAGGGCAGGCAGGCATTCCTCGCAAAAATCCAGACCACGGCAAACGTGGAAGATCTCGCTGGCTGCGACCTGGTGATTGAAGCAGTGTTCGAAGACCGCAAGATCAAGGCTGACATGACGAAGAAGGTCGAAGCTGTGCTCGCCGAGGATGCGATCTTCGCTTCCAACACCTCGACGCTGCCGATCACCGGACTGGCCGAGGCCAGCGTGCGCCCGGAGAATTTCATCGGCCTGCATTTCTTCTCGCCGGTGGACAAGATGCCGCTGGTGGAAATCATCGTCGGCGAAAAGACCAGCAGGGAAACGCTGGCGCGCGGCTTCGACTACGTGCAGCAGATAAAGAAGACGCCGATCGTGGTCAACGATGCGCGCGGCTTCTATACCTCGCGCGTATTCGCCACCTACATCATGGAGGGCATGAAGCTGCTGATGGAAGGCCAGCATCCGCGCTCCATCGAGGTCGCGGGTCTGCAGGCCGGCATGCCGGTCGGGCCGCTCGCGCTGCATGACGAAGTCAGCCTGTCGCTGTCCTGGCACATCCTCGAACAGACGCGGCGCGACTTCGAAGCCGAAGGCAAGCCGTATGCGCCGCATCCCGCAGCTGCCGGCCTGAAGAAGATGGTGGTGGAGCTGGAACGCGTCGGCAAGAAAGCCGGCAAGGGCTTCTATGATTATCCGGCCAACCAGCCGAAGCATTTGTGGGGCGGCTTGGAGGAAGCCTTCCCGCTCGCCGCGCAACAGCTGCCGCAGAAGGAACTGATCGAACGGCTGATGTTCGTGCAGGCCAACGAGGCGGCCAAGTGCTTCGAAGAGAAGGTGGTGCTGACGGTGGCCGACGCCAATATCGGCAGCATCTTCGGCTGGGGCTTCGCGCCGTTCCAGGGTGGGGCGCTGCAATATATCAATGCCTATGGCGTCGGCAATTTCGTGCGCCGCGCCAAGGAGCTGGCGGAGCGGTACGGCGATTACTTCGCACCGGCGGCGATACTGGTGAAGATGGCGCAGGAAGGCAAGTGCTTTGAGTGACCGACCGCGCCTTCTTTTTAGTTAAAGGAAGGCGTGGTTCTCAATATCTGTGCAGGAGTTCCGACATGGTCAAATGGAATTCTTCGGATCAAAAATGTCGTTAATCGACTGTCTGCAGACTACACTTCGCGTACTCGGAAAACGGCACGACATAGTTTGTGTCGTTTTCTTCTGATACGTTAAATGAGATGCGCTCGCCGCACAAGAAACACCCGCTGGAATGGCAGGCGAATGATCTGATCATCCAGCCGATCGCAGTCACTGCCGACGCGCCTGCATCTGTCGAAACTGTCCGGGGCTCACGCCTTTCCAGCGTTTGAATGCGCGGGTGAAGGCACTCTGCTCCGAGAACCCCAGCAGGTAACTGATATCGAGCAGGTTCAGTGCCGGGTCGTGCAAATAACCTACCGCGAGGCTGGCGCGGGTTTCCTCCAGCAGGTGGGAAAACAGCAAGCCACGCTTTTTCAGCGCGTTGCGCAATTCGCCGGGTGACATGGCCAGTGCGCCGGCGATCTCATCGTGGGTGGGAAGTCCATGCCTGAGCTGGCGGGCAATGAGCTGGCGCGCCTGCAGGAGCCATGTGGGTGCGCTGTGATGGAGGGTCAGCAGCGCGCGTTCGGAAAGCTCGTCCATGATGCGCGCCACGGTCGAATTGGCCTGCGGATTGGGCAGATCGAGAAAGGCGGCCGGGAACGCGACGGCATTGCGCGAGGCGCCGAAGCGGACCGGGCAACGGAACAGGGCTTGATGCAGTGCGGTTGATGCCGGCGCGGGATGACGAAAGCTCATCCATGTCGGGGCAAGGCCGGCCAGGCCGGTGACCCAGCGCGCAAAGGTGATCCAGGCCGAAAAGCACAACTCATTCTGGAAACGCCCCAGATCATCCATGCCGGGCAAATTGCTCTGGTAGCACATAACCACCATGTCCCCTTCGCGCGATAGCACGTTGCGGCCGCCGTCATGCACCAGCATGTGGTAACGGATCGAACGATCGAGACATTCGCCCAGCGTGTTTGCGCTCATGACGGCATGGCCGTGAATGCCGTAATGCCCCGGGCGAATCGCCTGCCCGAGCTTGAGCGCCAGGTCGGGGTCGCCCAGCCGATGTTCGGCCTGATCGCAGAGGGCCATGAAATCACGAAAACGTATCCGTTCCTCTTCCTGCAGCGCGGGCGATGGGACCGGTACGCTCGACGGGCGTCCCCAATCGCCGGGATTGAATCCTTGCGACTGGCAATAGTCGGTCAGCAACCTGACATAGCTCAGGCAGACCGT
>JAEZVM010000379.1 GCA_023420795.1 Pseudomonadota bacterium | reverse complement strand
GAAGCGGGAATTGCGCTTCTTTTGCTGGCATTTATTGTCTGGTGGACAATGTTTTCAGGTCAAAAACCGAAGCAATCGCAAGAGGGGCAATTGCCCGGTAAAAACGACTCGCAACAGTAAATCAATGTAATGTACGAGGCAAGGACAGGACGAACTCCGGTATCTTCGCTTCAAAGCGTTCGCCATCCTCGGCCACGCAGAAATACGTGCCAGTCATCGAACCCTGCGGAGTCGAGAGCACTGTGCCGCTGGTGTACTCGAACTGCTCGCCCGGCTTCAGTAGCGGCTGATGGCCGACCAGGCCAAGCCCACGCACTTCCTCCGCATGGTTGTTCGCGTCCACGATGATCCAGTGCCGCGAGATGAGCTGCGCCGCCACTTCGCCTGTATTCCGGATCGTTACCGTGTAAGCGAATACATACTTGGCCTGATCAGGCTCGGACTGTTCGGGCAAGTATTGCGTCCTGACGGACACTGCAAAGTCATAGACAGGCATCGGTATTCCTTGCTTTATTTTCATTAAATGAATGTCTGCCTCATTGCACACGAACTCCTGTGTTTTTGCAATACGTCGGCTTTGCGCGAGCGAGTAAAATAGCGGCTTCCTTTTTATACAGCTTGCCATGCCTACCTATCGTATCGCTCCCAGCATTCTTTCCGCCGATTTTGCCCGCCTGGGCGAGGAAGTGCGCAACGTCGTTGCCGCCGGCGCGGACATCATTCACTTCGATGTGATGGATAACCATTATGTCCCGAACCTGACGATCGGGCCGCTGGTGTGCGAAGCGATTCGTCCGCACGTGCAGGTGCCGATCGACGTGCATCTGATGGTCAAGCCGGTCGATCGCATCATCCCGGACTTCGCGAAGGCCGGTGCGAACATCATCACCTTCCATCCGGAAGCCTCCGAGCATATCGACCGTTCGCTGCAACTGATCCGCGACAACGGCTGCATGGCCGGTCTGGTGTTCAACCCCGCCACGCCGCTGCACTATCTCGATCATGTGATGGACAAGCTCGACATCGTGCTGATCATGTCGGTCAACCCCGGCTTCGGCGGGCAATCGTTCATTCCTCAGGCGCTGAAGAAGATTGCGGAAGTGCGTCGGCGCATCGACGAATCGGGCCGCGACATCATGCTGGAGGTCGATGGCGGTATCAAGATCGAGAACATCGCGGAAGCCGCACGCGCCGGTGCCGATACCTTTGTCGCCGGTTCGGCGATTTTTGGCAAGCCGGACTACAAGGCTGTGATCGACGCAATGCGCAAGCAGTTGGCGCAGGCATGAACGCGCCGGAACGACGCATTGCGCTGACCGGCATCCGCGCCGCCATCATCGATCTGGACGGGACGATGATGCATACGGCGCCGGATTTTCACGTCGCCGTGAATCGCATGCGCGACGAGCTCGGACTGGCGCCACTGGACATCGAAACCATCACGCACTTCGTCGGCAAGGGGACGGAGAACCTGATGCGGCGGGTGCTTGGGGTCGATTACGGGCCGGAAGAGGTGGAAGTGCATTTTCCGCGCGCACTGGAGTCGTACCAAAAGCACTATCTGTCGATCAACGGCGACTACTCGACGCTTTATCCCGGTGTGCGGGAAGGACTGGAAGCGCTCCGCGCCAAAGGACTACGGCTGGCGTGCGTGACCAACAAGCCGATCGCCTTTGCGGAACCCCTGTTATCAAAGACAGGGCTGCGCGCCTACTTCGACATCGTTTATGGCGGGGATTCGCTGCCGAAGAAAAAACCCGATCCGTATCCACTGCTGAAGGTATGCGAGGACTTCCATCTTCGGCCCGATCAGGTGGTGGCGATCGGCGATTCCTCCAACGATGCACAGGCGGCGCGTGCGGCGGGATGCCGGGTATTGAACGTGCCTTACGGGTACAACCATGGCGAATCTATACATGAAGTCGATTCGGATGGTATAGTTTCCACGCTGCTCGACGCAGCCCAACTCATTTCTGCATAAAACTGCAACCACAATGTTTCTCGGCAAAAAACGTAACGCAACCGTAGCCGGCCTGTATGAGGCCTGGCTGTGGCGACGCTGGCAATCCTGGGCTGAATAACCCGTTTTGCCGCTGATCCCTATTGGACGATCGGCACCGTTTTTTGAACCATCACCGCGCTTTTGCTTGTCCGTCCTACAATAGCGCCCGGAGAGAAACATGACAGAACTCGAATTCAAATCGCTGGCCGCGCAGGGCTACAACCGCATTCCACTGATCGCCGAAGCTTTCGCCGATCTTGAAACGCCGCTCACGCTGTACCTGAAACTGGCGCAAACCCAGAACGCCGGCAGGAATACCTTCCTGCTGGAATCCGTGGTCGGCGGCGAACGCTTCGGCCGCTATTCCTTCATCGGCCTGCCGGCCTCGACGCTGATGCGCAGCTACTGCACCAGGACCGAAGTGGTGAAGAACGGCACCGTGGTCGAGACGCATGAAGGCAATCCGCTTGAATTCATCGCGCAATTCCAGGCACGCTACAAGGCGGCGATTCGTCCTGGCATGCCGCGCTTCTGCGGCGGCCTGGCGGGCTATTTTGGCTACGACGCGGTGCGCCACATCGAAAAGCGTCTCGCACACACGGCACCGAAGGACGATCTGGAGTTGCCTGAAATCCAATTG
>JAEZVM010000281.1 GCA_023420795.1 Pseudomonadota bacterium | reverse complement strand
TCTGGCTGTCCGGCTGCGAACCCGGCTTCAACCGGCTCGGCGATGTCGATACGATGCGGCGTTACATCTATATCCACGGCTGCCCGGATAGCGCGCCGATGGGCGAGCCGCGCTCGATCGGCTGCGTGCGCATGCGCAATGCGGACATCATCGAGTTGTTCGATCTGGTGCCGGCGGGGACGCCGGTGGAGATCTGTTAACGCGCCGCGCCCGTCGCCGGCCTGAACATCGGCACCGACGACATCACCACCAGCCCGATTGCCAGCGGAATCGTCGCGGAGAAGCCGACATACTTGAAGCCGAACGCGCCGAGCACGCCGCCAATGAAGAAGGACGCCACCAGCAGCAGATGCACGCGCAGCTTCCTGCGGTTCGCAGCCACGAAAGCCGCGCTTTCATTGTCCGGCTCCCGGTTCCAGTAGAACAGCTTGCCGAGCTCGATGCCGATGTCGGTCACGAGACCGGTCACGTGCGTGGTGCGGATCTCGGCATTCGAGATCTTGGTGACCAGCGCGTTCTGCAGACCCATCACATAGCACAGCAGGATCGCGGTGAGCGACATGTGGATGAACTCCTTCGTCTGCAGGTTCGCGCCCATCAGCCCGAACATCAGCAGCAGTCCCGCTTCCAGCAGCAGCGGCGGCATGTAGGGATTGCGCTCGAAATTGCGGCGGGAATAATTGATCATCACCGCCGTCGATGCCGCGCCGAGGATGAAGGACAGCACCGACAGCACGGCGATCGCCACCGGCTCGGCCTGACCGAGCACGAGATGGTCGGCAGCGGCCGATACCATGCCGGTCATGTGCGAGGTGTACTGGCCGATCGCGAGGAAGCCGCCGGCATTGAGCGCGCCGGCGATGAAGGCGAGCGAGGCGCCGAGGTGGAGGTTGGCGCGGGCGGTGCGTTCAGGAGCGGTGAGCGAGGCGAGATAATTGATCGGCATGGAGGGCGGCTGGGTTCGAGGGCGTGCAACGCAATAATACAGCGCCCGCGCCGTCGCCCCTGCGCAGCAGGGAAGCACTGCCGCAAGTTCAGGGTTTGGCGGGGCGCACTTCCGCCGGCGGCACGCCGAGCAGCGACATCGCGAACGCGGACGAGCAGGCTGCCTTCAGTTCCTGTTCGAACACCGGCGCGAACAGCGTCCGGCTGCGGGATTTCGTCAGCCGCGTCGCCAGCGGCATCAGGTAGTCGCCGCGCGGGCTTTCGAGGCGTTGCCATTGCAGCATGCCGTTGACCTTCCTCATTTCCACCCGCACGCGCACCGGCGGCGCGCTGCGGCCGCTGACGACCACGATGCTGGCAACGCCATCGGCGATCTCGCCGGTCACCGATGGCGCGGCCCCTTCATCGACGCGCGCCGCGCCTGCGGTGGCGAAGAGATGCGCGCCGCACAGCATGTTCTCCTTCTGGTGCAGCTCCAGCACGAAATTCGAGCACAGGCCGGAGTCGCGCTGCGCCTCGCCCGGGCACAGCCATGCGACCCAGGCTCCGCTGAAGTCATCATTGCCGGCGGCAACCGAATACGGGGAAAGCAGCAGCAGGACGGCAAGCGTGAGTGGTCGCATGATCGGCGCATCTCCAATGGGACAGTCGATAGAGATTTACCAGACAAGTCCTGTCCAGCCTTGATCACTCGCAAGCATCACATTTCCGGAAGCGGGAGGCCTCCTCCCTCTGGGCAGAAACCGAGTTGATTTTCAGGAGAGCTAATTGTTGCCGTATAGACATGAACCACTGTTTTATCTAGACTTGCATCAGCATCTCGCAAACAGTGAATTTATTTCACGGCTGTTATTGATGCGACAGATATGCCTGAATATCGAAAAGAATGAAGAATCCTTACACCAAGACAAATCCATGAAAAATATTGCTCTTGTTGCGTTCACTCTTGCCATTGTCGGATGCGCTTCCGCGCCATCGCAAGGTTATCGCCCCGCAAACTATTCCGGCACACCTTGGAACATCTCCGGTGAACTGAATCAGTTCTCCAACGGGGTGGTTATCAAAATCAACAATCAAAGTGTCATCCAAGGCTCACTTTCGCTTCTTACCAGCGATGGAGAATTCAGCGGTACTTATGAAGGAAGGCCGGTAAATGCATCGTGCCTTACCAGCATGGGGCTGTTTAGCAACAAGACAAACTGCTTTGTGTTCATTAACGGCGAGAAGGCCGCGACATTGACCTTCTAACATGCATGGGGCGCGTAAGCCGCGCTATTGCACTCTACGTTCCCTAATGCAGCGCACGAATAGACGAGGCCAAACTGTGCTCGATACTCTGTACGGGAAGACCTTTCTCATCCTCGGCGGCCAGCTCGGCGTGACTTGGCTGAGTACGATGTTCCTGCTCGGCTGGATACGGCACCACTATCACGCGCAGGCGCAATGGGTGATCGGCGGGCTCAACGAGCATGGCAGGCTGGACCTCGATGTCGATTGGGGCATCGTCAAGCCCTACTTCTGGTCGCTGCTGGTCGCCGATATCATCGTCTTCCTGATACTGCTCTTCTTCGGACAGTCGAGCCTGTATATCGGCATTCCGCTGTTTACCGTGTGGTCGGTCCTGACCGGCTTCGAGCTGGCGCTGGCGCTGGTTTCCGTCGATGAAAACCTCGGCGGCAAGGTGCTGGCGCTGACCGCGCTGATCACGGTCGCCGCCGGCCTGATCGGTATCTATTCGGATATCGAGTTTTCATTCCTGCGCGCCGGGCTGTTCTCGGCCTTGCTGCTGCTGATCGGATTCGGACTGATCCGCATCCTGTTCGACATTCCGCGCT
>JAEZVM010000235.1 GCA_023420795.1 Pseudomonadota bacterium | reverse complement strand
GAACCGAGCTGTCGCGGCAATTGGGCAATCAGGCCGGCGGCCTGCCGTTCACCGTACTGATTCATAAGAACGGCTCGGTAAAGAAGACTTACCTGGGCCGCCTGAAAATGAATGAGCTGCGTCAGGATTTAAAGGACATGTAGTCCTTCTTTGCGGTTTTCCCTTGCCAATCAGAATCATTTGACGGCAAAATCCGGGCAACCTCGTCAAACAGCATCGTATTTTCATGGCTAAAAATATACTTCTGGTCAATGGCCCTAACCTGAACATGCTGGGCACACGTGAACCGGAGGTGTACGGATCGACCACGCTGGCCGATATCGAGCAGGCTGCAGCTGCGCAGGCGCACGCAGCCGGCGCAAAACTGTACTGCTTTCAGAGTAACCATGAGGGTGCGCTGATCGACCGTATACAAGCCGCGAAGGCCGAAGGCGTGGATGCAATCGTGATCAATCCGGGCGGCTTCACGCATACCAGCATCGCCTTGCGCGATGCACTGGCAGCGGTTGCGATTCCGTTTGTCGAAGTACATATATCAAATATTCACCAGCGCGAGGCATTCCGGCATCACTCCTACCTGTCCGGGATTGCCGTTGGCGTGATCTGCGGACTCGGTACCGAAGGATATCGGGCTGCGCTCGAATTCGCGCTTAAAAGACTGTAATTTTCTTTATCTCGCCGCAAACCACTTATAATTGTGGCGACTCTAATTGCAACAAATACATAAAGAGGGATTTCATATGGATCTACGAAAACTCAAGACGCTGATCGACCTCGTCGCCGAATCAGACATCGCCGAACTGGAAGTTACCGAAGGCGAAAGCAAAGTCCGTATCGTCAAGTCCTCCGGAACACCGCAGAACCAGCTGGTCATGATGCAGCCGCAACAGGTACCGCAAACAGTATCGGTACCGGCCGCCGCACCGCAAGCCGCCAGCGCACCTATCGCCGCCGCGCCGGCCGAGCCGGAGGGCCATATCGTCAAATCGCCGATGGTCGGCACCTTCTACCGCGCATCCGCACCGGGCAATCCCGCGTTCGTCGAAGTCGGGTCCACCGTAAAGGAAGGCGACACGCTGTGCATCATCGAAGCGATGAAACTGCTCAATGAAATCGATGCAGACGCATCCGGCGTCATCAAGCAAATCCTGGTTGAAAACGGCCAGCCGGTGGAATTCGGCCAGCCGCTGTTCGTGATCGGCTAAGAGTCCCGCCCGGCACATATATATAGATGTGCCGCGCATTCTCTGAAACGCAGACTCTTAACGCCACACATTCCCCCCTGCCATGTTTGAAAAAATCCTCATTGCCAACCGCGGCGAGATCGCATTGCGCATTCAGCGCGCCTGCCGCGAGATGGGCATCAAGACCGTGGTCGTCCATTCCGAAGCGGACCGCGAAGCAAAATATGTAAAGCTGGCGGACGAATCCGTCTGTATCGGCCCTGCTCCTTCCTCGCAGAGTTACCTCAACATGCCGGCAATTATCAGCGCCGCCGAAGTGACCGATGCCGAAGCGATCCACCCCGGCTACGGCTTCCTGTCGGAGAACGCCGACTTCGCCGAGCGCGTGGAAAAATCCGGCTTTGTGTTCATCGGCCCGCGTCCGGAATCGATCCGCATGATGGGCGACAAGGTCTCGGCCAAGCACGCGATGATCAAGGCGGGCGTTCCCTGCGTGCCGGGTTCCGAAGGCGCGCTGCCGGAAGACCCGAAGGAAATCATCCGCATTGCCCGCAAGATCGGCTACCCCGTCATTATTAAAGCAGCCGGCGGCGGCGGCGGCCGCGGCATGCGCGTGGTGCATACCGAAGCAGCGTTGCTGAACGCAGTGACGATGACCAAGACGGAAGCCGGCGCGGCGTTCGGCAACCCGGAAGTCTATATGGAGAAGTACCTGGAGAATCCGCGCCATGTGGAAATCCAGGTACTGGCCGACGAACACAAGAACGCGGTGTGGCTGGGCGAGCGCGACTGCTCGATGCAGCGCCGTCACCAAAAGGTGATCGAGGAAGCGCCGGCGCCCGGCATTCCGCGCAAACTGATCGAACGCATCGGCGACCGCTGCGCCGAAGCCTGCCGCAAGATCGGCTACCGCGGTGCGGGCACCTTCGAATTCCTGTATGAAAACGGCGAATTCTATTTCATCGAGATGAACACCCGCATCCAGGTCGAGCATCCGGTCACAGAAATGATCACCGGCGTCGATCTGGTGCAGGAGCAGATCCGCGTCGCCGCCGGCGAGAAGTTGCGCTTCCGTCAGCGCGATATCGTGCTGGCCGGCCATGCGATCGAGTGCCGCATCAATGCAGAAGATCCGTTCAAGTTTACGCCGTCACCTGGCCGCATCGCATCTTGGCATCCGCCGGGTGGCCCTGGCATCCGCGTCGATTCGCATGCGTACGCCGGCTACTTCGTGCCGCCGACCTACGATTCCATGGTCGGCAAGGTCATCGCCTACGGCGCCACGCGCGAACAGGCAATCCGCCGCATGCAGATCGCCTTGTCTGAAATGGTGGTCGAGGGCATCCAGACCAACATCCCGCTGCACCGAGAACTGATGGTGGATGGACGCTTCATCGAAGGTGGCACCAATATCCATTATCTGGAACAGAAACTGGCCAACAAGCCGGATCTGCCGAAAGCCAACGGCAAGGCGGGCAAGTAACTTATGAGCTGGACCGAAATCGTCATCGAAGTCGCGCGCGACCATGCGGAGGCACTGTCCGATGCATTGATGGATGCGGGTGCGCTGTCGGTGTCGGTGGAGGATGCCGACGAAGGCACCGACGCGGAACGCCCGCTGTTCGGCGAACCCGGCATGGAACCGACGGAAGCTGCCTGGGAACATAGCCGCGTGGTGGCGCTGGCGGCGGACGATGTGGATCATGCCGCTCTGGTCGCCGGGGCGGCCGCCGCCTGCGGCATCGATCCGATGCCCGCTTACACGCTGCGGCCGGTGGCGGAGCAGGATTGGGTGCGACTGACGCAGTCGCAGTTCGAACCGATCCACATCGGCAAGAACATCTGGGTAGTGCCAAGCTGGCATGACGCTCCTGATCCGGACGGACTGATTCTGGAACTAGACCCGGGCCTGGCCTTCGGCACTGGCAGCCACCCGACCACCCGGCTGTGCATGGAGTGGCTGGAAGCACATGCTCCGCAGGGACGCTCCGTGCTCGACTACGGCTGCGGTTCCGGCATCCTGGCGATGGTCGCGAAAAAACTGGGCGCCGCGCAGGTCTTCGGCGTTGATATCGATCCGCAGGCCATCGAGTCGGCGCGCTACAACAGCGAACGCAATCACTGCGACATCGCCTATTTTCTGCCGGAAGAATTCGCCTCCGCCGAGCACCCGCAGACCTTCGATATCGTGGTTGCGAACATCCTGTCGAGCCCGCTGAAGCTGATGGCGCCGATGCTGTCGTCGCGTGTCGCGCCGGGTGGCATGCTGGTGTTGTCTGGCATCTTGGCCCGGCAGGCGGATGAAGTGGCTGCGGCGTACGCGCCGTTCATCAAGATGTCGGTGTGGGCCGAACATGAAGGCTGGATAGCATTGTCCGGCCAGGCTGCTGGCGAACGATAAGCACGATGGCGCTCGCTACCCAATGTCCGCATTGCCATACGACATTCCGGGTCGCGCATGACCAGTTAAAGCTGCGCGCCGGCCTGGTGCGCTGCGGCGCCTGCAAGCAGATATTCAACGGCATCGAAAACCTGCTGCGTCCGGAAGATCTGGAACGCAACAGCAAACCGGCCATGCCGCCAGTACCGCCCGCGCCTGCGCAGGAATCGCCTCAAACAGCCGAGTCCGCCCCCCTCCAGGCAGCGCCAGAGCCGGAAGTCCGCACCGAGGAACCGGTAGCACCGGAGACATCCGCTTCAGCGATTGCCTCGGACACAATCACTCCTGAAGAAGAAAAACCCGATCCATTGCTGCGCATGACGCTGATGGATTTTGCTCCTGAAAAACAGGAGCAGAGCGACGATATCCAGCCGCCCCCATCGGAGAAAACATCCGAGGAAAACGACGCGCTCGGTCAGGCGCTCGATGACCTGCAGAGCAAGCCATGGCGCAAAGCACCTGATGCGGACGACGCGGAAGGCGATGCGCTGGATCAGGCGGAAGCGTCCGAATACGAAGAACCGGCATTCGTCAGGCAAGGCCGGCGACGCCAGCGCATCGGTAGGGCACTGCGGGTGTTCATGGCTGTCAGCTCGGTGCTGCTGCTGATCGCCCTGTTGGGACAAGGCGCCTATGTGTTCCGCAACCAGATCGCGGCGCGGTTCCCGGAAACACGGCCGGCGCTGCTGCAGGCATGTTCCTATCTCGATTGCCAGGTAGGGCTGCCGGCGCAGGCCGATGCGGTCTCCATCGAAGCGAGCGAGCTGCAGACGCTTGCCGCAAGCGCCAACACCTTCGCGCTGACGGTCCTGCTGCGCAATCAGGGCGACACCGCACAAGCCTGGCCGCATATCGAACTGACGCTCAACGATGCGAACGAAAAGCCGCTCGTCCGCCGGGTGTTCACGCCGCGCGATTATCTGACAGCCGGACAGGATTTCAATCAAGGTTTTGCTGCAAATTCCGAGCAGCCGGCGAAGCTGTTTTTCGAGCTTTCGCAACTCAAGGCGTCGGGATATCGTGTTTATCTGTTCTATCCTTAAATGCCTGCCGAACCGCGCGACTCGACGCGGCTGCAGAAGTTTTCCTGAGTTTCCTTTTCTTTGACAGGGGTTCCATGACGTCCTTAATCTGCGGTTCGCTCGCGTTCGACACCATCATGCTGTTTGGCGGACGCTTCTCGGAAGCGCTGCTGGCCGACCAGCTGCACAAGATCAATGTCGCCTTTCTCGTTCCTGAAATCCGTCGCGAATTCGGTGGCTGCGCAGGCAACATCGCATACAACCTGAAGCTGCTGGACGGCGATCCGCTCATCATGGCGACCATCGGCAATGACGGCGGCCCGTATCTGGAGCGCCTCGACCGACTGAAAATTTCGCGCCGCTGCGTCCGCACCATCGACGACTCTTACACGGCGCAGGCTTTCATCACGACCGACGCCAACAGCAACCAGATCACGGCCTTCCATCCGGGCGCAATGACCTTCTCGCACCAGAACCGGGTGGCCGACGCAGGTCCGGTCAAGCTCGCCATCGTCGCACCGGACGGCCGCGACGGCATGCAGCAGCATGCACTCGACTGTCAGCGCCTGGGCATTCCTTTCATCTTCGACCCGGGTCAGGGCTTGCCGATGTTCAATGGCGCCGAGCTGGAACACTTCATTGAACTGGCCACCTATGTGGCGGTCAATGATTACGAAGCCGAGTTGCTGACGGAACGCACCGGGCTGTCGCTGGAGGCGATCGCCAAGCGCGTGTCCGCTCTGATCGTGACTCGCGGCGAACAGGGCGCGGAGATCTTCACGGACGGCAAGCGCATCGACATTCCCTGCGTCGAGGCCGACAAGCTGGTGGATCCGACGGGTTGCGGCGATGCCTTCCGTGCCGGTCTGCTGTACGGACTGACGCACGACATGGACTGGCCTACCACCGGCCGTCTTGCAAGCCTGATGGGCGCAATCAAGATCGCGCATCAGGGCGGGCAGAACCATGCGCCGTCGCGAGCAGAGATCGAAGATCGCTTCCAGAAGGCATTCGGCTATCGTTTCTGATTGATCGCCGTCTTTTGCACGGGAGGCTGAATGCGGCCCGGGTTTCGGATATCGACCATCATGCTGGCGGCAGGCGCACTGGCCGCCTGCGCTTCTCAGCCTGCCCAGCCCGTCATGTCCACGCAGGGGAGCACCGTCGTGCAGAGCGCACAGGTCATCAATGTGCGTGACGTCACCGTGCGCGGCGGGCGGCCCTCTGGGCTGGGTGCTTTTGCGGGCACATTACTGGGCGGCGTGGCAGGCAGTCGGATCGGCAGCGGCCATGGCAGCACCGCAGCCAGCATCGGCGGTGCGATCGCCGGCGGTATGGCGGGCCAGCACATCGAGCAAAGCGGCAAAAGCAACAGCACCACCGAAGTGACGGTGCGTTTCGACAGCGGAGAGACCCGCACTTATCAGGTCGAAGCCGGCTCAGACCTGCGAGTCGGCGACGTGGTGAATGTGACGGGCAGCGGCGGCATTACCCGCATTGCACGCTAGCGGAATTCACCGCTATGCGTCCGGCGCAAGCATCTGCCGGACACCATCCGCTGTCAGCTTCGAGCTTGCGACTTCAATGATCTTGCGCCTCCCGGTATGGCCGTGCGTAATCGATATCGCGCTTTTCGGCACGTCGAGCACATCCGCCAGATAACGGATCAAGGCTTCATTTGCCTTGCCTTCAATCGGCTGCGCCTGCAGCCGGATCTTCAGTGCATCATCCAGTATTCCGGTGATCTCGTTCTTTTTCGCGTTGGGCGCAATGCTTACCGTGATTCGGATGCCTTGCGGCACCGTGTTGCACCACGCCTTGCTCATGCGAGAGAAGCGACGAAGGTATTTGCCAGCATCAGGCCGATTTGCAGCAGCACCAGCGCAACCAGCGGCGTCAGATCGATATTGCCGACCAGGGGCACGACACGGCGCAGCGGCCGTAGCAGCGGATCGTTCAGCGCGCGAACGAAAGGCGCCAGCGGCGCATGCGGATTCACCCAACTGAAAACGGCTTCGATAATGATCAGTCCCATGAAGCCGTATAAAACCCACTCGAAGAAGCGCAGCAGCGACATCAGCACGAGGAGATGGGGCGAGAAGCGCCCGATCAGCACCAGATTGGCGGCCACCGCCAGCAGGATGATCAGGCATGCGCCGATCAGGCTGGCCCAGTCATAACCGCCAACGCCCGGCATCACACGCCGCAGCGGACGTACCAGCCAGTCGGTGAGCTGGAAGGTGAACTGGCCGATCGCCAGCGGCGGCCGGACCCGCACTACCTGCATCCAGAATCGCAGCAACAGCACACCGCCGAGCACGCCGGCGATGACATCGACAATCAGGGTAAGAATGCTAGTCAGCACTATCTGGCCTCCAATAAAAAACCCGTTGTGCAGCAGGGAGCCACACAACGGGCATTTTGCCTGAACTTAATCAGGCATCCAAGCAAGCTTGGCTATTACGGACGAGTGCCGGTCGGGAACGGCCAGGCCGCTGCCGGATTCAGCACAGTCTTCACAGCAGGAGCGGGCGCAGGTGCTGCGGCAGGCTTAGCAGCAGGCTTCGCTGCCGGCTTGGCTGCGGCCTTCTTCGGAGCTGCAGCCTTCTTGGCTGCCGGCTTTGCTGCGGCCTTCTTGGCTGCCGGCTTTGCTGCAGCCTTCTTCGGAGCCGCGGCCTTCTTGGCTGCCGGCTTCTTCGCTGCGGCCTTTTTCGGAGCTGCAGCCTTCTTGGCTGCCGGCTTCTTGGCAGCTGCTACTTTCTTCGCTACCGACTTCTTCGCCACTGCCTTCTTCGCTACCGGCTTCTTAGCAGCTGCAGTTTTCTTCGCTACCGGCTTCTTCGCTGCTGCTGCCTTCTTGGCTACCGGCTTCTTCGCCGCGGCCTTCTTTGCAGCGGGTTTCTTCGCTGCTGCTTTCTTTGCTGTTGCCATTTGTTTCTCCTTCACGTGATGAGAAAGTACAAATTACGAGGTTGGAAACCCGCGCAAACCATCGCGATGATTCACGCGGATTATTCATCGGCACAAGCAAGCTTCTGTTTGCGCTAATGAATTCGGCACCAGCTGAACTGCTGCATCACCTCATTCATGCAGCACTTCAGCCTCATCTGGTTACGCCTCTCCTTATGCATATCGCTACCGCGCGTCGGCAGCGACGGAGATCTACATCGCGCGCATGACGTGCGCTGCGGCGGCCGTAACCAAAAAAACGCCGGCAGCAAAGCCGGCGTGGGAATACTGTTTCTGGAAAACCAACAGGTTTTTCAAAGAAAAAGCCGCCTTGCCCGACCACGTCGGGGAAAGCGGCGAAATCACAGAAGAGCGATACGTTCGTCTACTGTCCATTAATATCGGCTGCAGCCTTTCTGTTTTGCAGTCTCCTGCGACCCAGTCTCTGATGACCTTCTATGTCGCCTTCATCGACTGCCGTCTCCATCAGCCTCACGTTCAATCAACGAGAAGCTTCTTGCCCGGTCATTCCCAGCTCAGTGCACCACCGGTCTGGTATTCGATCACACGTGTCTCGAAGAAGTTGCGTTCTTTTTTCAGATCGATCATCTCGCTCATCCACGGGAAGGGATTCTCTTCCTGCGGGAACATCGGATCGAGACCGATCTGCTGCGCGCGACGATTTGCGATGAATCGCAGGTACCCTTTAAACATCGGCGCATTCAATCCGAGCACTCCACGCGGCATTGTATCTTCTGCATAACGATATTCCAACTCCACCGCACGTAAAAACAACGCTTTGATCTCTTCGCGGAAGGCTGCAGTCCACAGATGCGGATTCTCGAGCTTGATCGTGTTGATGAGATCGATCCCGAAATTGCAGTGCATCGATTCATCACGCAGGATGTATTGATACTGTTCCGCTGCGCCCATCATCTTGTTCTGACGGCCCAGCGCAAGGATCTGCGTGAAGCCTACGTAGAAGAACAGCCCTTCCATCAGGCATGCGAACACGATCAGCGAACGCAAGAGCGTCTGGTCCGCTTCGACGGTGCCGGTCTTGAATTCGGGATTGGTCAGCACGTCGATGAACGGGATCAGGAACTCATCCTTGTCGCGGATCGACTCGACCTCGTGATACGCGTTGAAGATCTCTCCCTCGTCGAGGCCGAGCGATTCAACGATGTACTGATAGGCGTGGGTGTGAATTGCTTCCTCGAATGCCTGGCGCAACAGGTACTGGCGGCACTCCGGTGCGGTGATGTGACGATAGGTGCCGAGCACGATGTTGTTGGCAGCGAGCGAGTCGGCGGTGACGAAGAAGCCGAGGTTGCGCTTGATGATGCGGCGCTCGTCTTCGGTCAGACCGTTCGGGTTCTTCCACAGTTCAATATCGCGCTGCATGTTGATTTCCTGCGGCATCCAGTGATTCGCGCAGCCGGCCAGATACTTGTCCCATGCCCATTTGTATTTGAAGGGCACGAGCTGATTGACGTCGGTCTGGCCGTTGATGATGCGCTTATCGGCGGCGTTCACGCGACGGGTTTCACCACCGGCGGCTGTCTGTTGCGGACGGGCGACCAGCGCCGGATTCAATGTGATCTCATTCAGCTGAGGCGCGCGCGGCGACGGCGCGGCTTGCGGAGTCGGTGCCGGAGCTGCGGTCGGTACTGCTTCGTCATCCCAGGTCAGCATGTCTGTTCTTCCTTATATATATGAGCATCGTGATTCGAGCGATTTGCACGCCGGCGCGGAAAATGCCGCGCCGACCTCTTGCGGAAACTTACTGACAGGCTTCGCACTCTTCGAAGCCGGGATCGCCCGGGCGCAGCATGCAGGCAGGGCCGGCCAGATCTTCCGTCGGTTGCGTCGCTGCGGCAGGGGCGGCAGCGATGGCGCCGAGACCGCCGGTTGCCGATACCGCATTCAGCGCGCCGGCCTTGGTGGTCGATTTCTCTGCATGGGTAGCGCCGATGGTGCGCAGGTAGTAGGTGGTCTTCAGACCGCGCATCCAGGCCAGCTTGTAGGTTTCGTCGAGCTTCTTACCGGACGCGCCCGCCATGTAGATGTTCAGCGATTGCGCCTGATCAATCCACTTCTGCCGGCGCGACGCGGCTTCGACCAGCCATTTCGGCTCGACCTCGAACGCGGTCGCATACAGCTCGCGCAGATCCTGCGGCACGCGGTCGATCTTCGACAGGCTGCCGTCGAAGTACTTCAGGTCGGCGACCATCACCTCGTCCCACAGGCCGCGCGCCTTCAGGTCGCGCACCAGGTGTTCGTTGATTTCTGTAAATTCGCCGGACAGGTTCGACTTCACATACAGGTTCTGGTAGGTCGGTTCAATGCAGGCGGACACGTCGATGATGTTGGAGATGGTCGCCGTCGGCGCGATCGCCACGCAGTTCGAATTGCGCATGCCGTAGGTCTTGATGCGATCCCGCAGCGATGCCCAGTCCATCGTCTCCGAGGTGTCGACCTCCAGGTAGCCGCCGCGCTCTTCGGCCAGCAGCCTCAGCGAATCCTGCGGCAGAATGCCGCGGTCCCACAGCGAGCCGCGATAGGAGCTGTAACGGCCACGCTCCTCCGAGAGTTCGGTCGATGCCCAGTAGGCGTAGTAGCAGACCGCTTCCATTGAGCGATCCGCGAACTCGACCGCTTCCATCGACGCGTAAGGCACGCGCATCATATGCAGGCAGTCCTGGAAGCCCATGATGCCGAGACCGACCGGGCGGTGGCGCAGGTTGGAGTCGCGCGCCTTCTTCACCGCGTAATAATTGATGTCGATCACGTTATCCAGCATGCGCATCGCAGTGCGAATGGTCTTCTGCAGCTTGGCGAGATCCAGCTGGCCGTCCTTCATGTGCGCCGGCAGGTTGACCGAGCCGAGGTTGCAGACCGCGATTTC
>JAEZVM010000204.1 GCA_023420795.1 Pseudomonadota bacterium | reverse complement strand
GCCATCCGGTTAGTGAACAGGACGGCGGAAACCATGTTCGGCTATCCGCGCGAAGAGCTCATTGGGCAACCTATCGAAATGCTGTTGCCGTACGCTTCGCGCAAACGGCATGTGGAGCAGCGCTCGGCCTATTTCCGGGAAAGTTATCCGCGGCCGATGGGCGTCGGCATGGAACTCAAAGGCATGAGACGCGACGGAAACGTGTTTCCGATCGAGGCGAGCCTGAGCATGACGGAAACGCCCTCCGGCCGACTGGCTGTCAGTTTTGTTTCGGATATCAGCAAGAGAAAAGAGATCGAGGCAGAATTGCTTCGCGAGCGCTCTCAACTGCAAAGCATTCTGGACAATACCCCGGTGCTCATTTCCATGCGAGACCTGAACGGAAAGGTCATTCTTTGCAATAAAGCCCTGCAAAGCGTCACGACCGCATCCACGGACACGCTCGTCGGCCATAACGTCGCGGATCTCTATCCCAAGGAGACGGCACAGGAGATTCTGGAAAGCGATCGCAAGGCATTGCATGCTGGCGTGTCTATCCATCTGGAGCAGGAGCTGCGTCACAAGGATGGCGACTGGCACACCTATCACACCATCAAATTTCCGGTCAGTGATTTAAATACGACCGAGCCTTTCGGCATCTGTTCTTTTTCGCTGGATATCACCGAGCAGAAAAATGCGGA
This sequence comes from Pseudomonadota bacterium, assembly GCA_023420795.1. Lineage (GTDB taxonomy): Bacteria > Pseudomonadota > Gammaproteobacteria > Burkholderiales > Burkholderiaceae_D > Noviherbaspirillum. The sequence goes on along the minus strand of JAEZVM010000204.1, from coordinate 5,813 downwards.
ACAAAAGGCACTGCACGCCGCGCAGCATGATCCTTTGACCGGTTTGCCGAGCCGCGCGCTGGTGTACGAACTCGGCAGTCACTTAATTGCGGCTGAAAAGCGAGGTAAGAACAAAGTCGCCGTACTGTTTTTCGACTTGGATCGCTTCAAGCCGATCAACGACACCTACGGCCATGAAACGGGTGACATGATGCTGAAGGAAGTTGCGCGGCGCCTGAGCGCGAGCGTGCGCAGCAGCGATATTGTGGGGCGCTTGGGCGGCGACGAATTTATCGCGCTGCTGACGAACGTGCAGACAGAACAGGATATCGCGCGCGCTGCCAAGCATTTGCTGGACAAGCTGTCCGAACCCTACCATGTGAAAGACTTGGAGTTGCGGACATCGCCGAGTATCGGCATCAGTGTGTATCCGGCCGATGGCGAGGCGATCGAGGTGCTGATTCGTCATGCCGATGCCGCCATGTATTACGCCAAGGCCAATGGTCGCAATACCTATCAATTCTTTACGACCGAAATAAATACCAATACGCAGCGGGTCTTTACGCTGGAACAGAAGCTGCGTCAGAGTATTCACGAAAACAATTTTGAATTGTTTTACCAGCCGATTGTGGATACCCAGACCCGGCAGGTACGCGGCGCAGAGGCGTTGATTCGCTGGCGGCAAAGCAGCACCGAGGTGATCATGCCGTCAGAGTTCATTATGGCGGCCGAGGCAAGCGGGTTGATCAACCAGCTCGGGCACTGGGTGATACAGGAAGCATGCCGCCAGCACCAAGCCTGGCGAAACAAAGGCTTGCCCCCGATCCGGGTAGCGGTCAACGTATCACCGATTCAGTTTCGTGCGCGGGATTTTTCCCGCAATGTCGCCGAGGCAGTCAAGGCTACCAAGATAGATCCGTCCTACCTGGAACTGGAGGTCACGGAGAGCACGGTGATGAAGCAGGTCGAGGAAGCGGCAAAAACGCTGGCAGGCCTGAAGCAGCTGGGACTACGAATTTCTCTGGACGATTTCGGTACCGGCTATTCAAGTCTGAGCTACCTCTCCCAATTCCCGATAGATAAATTGAAAGTCGATCAGTCTTTCATCCGCAACATCGATTCCGACAATCGTTCCCTCGCGATTGCCGAAACGGTCATTGCACTGGGCAAGAAACTCAGCGTGGAAGTCGTCGCGGAAGGCATTGAATCGGAAGAGGCACTCGATCTGCTGCGCGACAGGGATTGCGATCTGGGCCAGGGTTACCTGATCAGTCCACCCATGGCGGCCGGCCAGTTTGCTGACTGGTACAGGCAACACCATCCCGAACGGGTATATCACTAACTGAGCGAGATGCGCCCGCCATGATGTAACGTGCTTCCCGTTTCGGTTCTAATAGCTTCTTAAAGAAGCAGTGCCTATTCTTGTGGGTACAGACATCTAACTTGTTGCCGCGCGCAGCGCTGCCGCTTTGCTACGCGAGCGAAACCGTTTTATCCATAGCCAGGCGCCAGACACAGTTAACCATGACAGCGAGACGCCAACCAGGACCTGCAACCACTGCGTCAGCATCCCGCCATAGACACCGGTATGGAGCGGAAACAGCCAGCTTTGTATCTGCACCGCGCGATGTGCGGTCAATGCGTTATCCATCCGCAAGACGCGGCCATCGTATTGGTCGAACCAGACAAATGTGCGCCCAAACTGGTGCACCTCGCCCGTCAGTCGCATACGCACCCCGACCGCCGCATCGGGTTTTGCGGGTAGCGTAATCCGGGTAATTTGACCATCGGGAAAAATGGTTGCAGCCTGTTTCAACATCGGCGCGAGTGGCGCTCGTTCGCCTTTGCGCAGCAACGACTTTGGTGCGGGCTGGCGAGCCCCTTTGCCGGTCAATGTAATCAATACCGGTTCCGTCACCTTATCAAACAAGGCCAGCGCCGTTCCGGTGAGCATCGTCATTGACAAGACCCCCAGTACAAGCACGCCCACCACACGGTGCAAATCGAACCAGACGCGAAATGCGCCCGCACTCCACTTGATGGAAAGGGCCTGCTTCCATTTCCCTTTCTTGGGCCACCAAAGCACCAGGCCCACGAGGGCAACCACAATACCGGCCAGGCCAATCCAGCCCAATATCTCTTCACCGGTTTTACCCGCCAGCAGATGGACATGCAGATCAATCAGAAAACCGATCAGCGAGTCATTGCCGGGGCGACTCCCCAAGACTTCGCCACTGTACGGATCGGCATAGACGCGCATGCCGCTCGCTTGAAACACGACTTCTACCACGTCATTGGCGGTGCGCGGCAAAAGGGCGGCACTCGGCTTCTGCCCGGGAAGGATTTGCTGCACATTCTCTAAGACGACAGCAATGTCGGCCCTTTCTGCGTGCGGCGTAACCGTCAATAAATGCGGATTCAGGGAGCTGTCAATCGCTTTACTGAAAACGATCAGGCTACCGGTCATCCCGCTCATGAGTAGGATCAATCCGAGCACAAGCCCGGCATATCGATGAAGGAAAACAAGAATATTGCGCATAGTTGACGCGCAGGTACAGCGCGAGCTCTTAGCTTCTTAGTAACGGAGTGTTTGATTTAACCTACTGCAAATGAAAAAACATGCATATCTTCATTATATCTTTTAATGCTAATGCGTATAATTCTCATTAACCATAATTTAGGTCTAAAGGGAGTTTATGCAACCGCGTCTTACCTTAATCGCCAGCGCTTTATCCCTGGTGTTTTCTACTCCACACGTTTTCGCCCAGTCAGCTCTCCCCGTACAGGCGGAAAAGGAATTGCCTGCAGTCACCGTATCCGCTGAAAAGATTGGTAGCTTCAAGAGCAACAGTGTTCAGGTTGGCACGTTCCGCGATATGGCGCCCATTGATGTCCCGCAAACCAGCAATGTCATTACGCGCGAGGCACTCGATGCGCAGGCAGCCAATGGCCTGTTTAACGCGCTACGCAATACCGCTGGTGTCACGCGCTCTCAATTGAACGGCTCGACCTACGACAACATTTCGATCCGCGGCATATTGGTAGAGAACCGATACAACTACCGGCTCAACGGTTCGCTGCCGGTGATTAACCTGGTCGATATTCCGCTGGAGAACAAGGAGCGGGTCGAAGTGCTCAAGGGTGCTTCATCGCTGTACTATGGCTTTGTGCCGCCGTCGGGCATCGTCAATCTGGTAACCAAGCGTGCCGGCAAGGACCCGGTGACCAGTCTTGCGGTAACGGCGAATCACCACGGTTCGGCTGGCGTCCACGCCGACATCGGCCGTCGCTTCGGCGAGCAGCAACAGGCCGGCGTGCGCATCAACGCAGGTGGCGGACGCGAAGATATCGGCGTCGACCACTACTCCGGTGATCGCGCATTCGCTACCGCAGCATTCGATCTGAAGGCGACGCGCGACCTGTCGTTCAAGCTTGATCTCGAACACTATCGCAAGAATGTCTCCGAACAGCCGGCGATCAACCTGCCGGCGGCGTCCGGCGGTGTTATCCGGCTGCCGGCAGTCCCGAATAACAAGCAGAATCTGGGCGGCGAATGGCAAAAATACGATGCAAAGGCGACCAACCTGCTGTTCCGCACGGACTACACGTTTAATGAAAACTGGGGCGTACTGCTCGAAGCTGGCAAGGCGCGTACCGAGCGCGACCGCAATCTGGGACAGTTCCGCTTGACGAACCCGGCAAGCGGCGAAGGCACGCTGAACATCACGTTCAACCGTGGCCAGTGGTGGGAAAATGAAAACTATCGCACCGAACTGTACGGTCGCCTTCCCGGCGAACTCGTCACGCATGAACTATCGTTCGGCTATACGGCGAACAAGCGGCCACAGGATGCGGGTACTAGTGTGCCGTCGGCATCGATTTCGCAAAATTTCTACAATCCGCGGCCGATTCCTGAACTGTTTCCCGCCACCACCGCGACCTCCAATCCGCTCACTATCAAGGACCGCGGCTGGTACGTTTCCGACCGTGTCCTGATCGGCGAAAAGTGGCAGGCAATGGTCGGTGCACGTGGCAGCCGTTACGAGAACGTATCGGCTAGTGGCCGTTTCGATGCAGACAAGATCACGCCGTCGGTATCGCTGATGTACAAGCCAACGCAGCGGCTTTCGATCTATGGCAGCTACCTCGAGGCGCTGGAAGAATCGGGCACGGCAGCTTCGCTGCCCGCAGTGACCAACGCGGGCGAAGTCTTGCCGCCGGCGTTATCGCGCCAGAAGGAATTTGGCGTGAAGGCCGAAGTGGCGCAAGGGGTGCTGCTGCAGGCAGCCTATTTCGACATCAAGAAGCCGTCAGCCACATACACGCCGTCGTCCACTGCGAATCCGAGGACCTTTATGCTGAACGGCCTCGCGCACTACAAGGGTGTGGAACTTGCGGCAAGCGGCGAAGTAAACAAACAACTGTCGCTCATCGCATCGGCGCTCTTCATGGACGCCGAGCAGCTCAACGCATCCAATGCGGCTACCTACGGCAAGGTACCGGAGAACACACCTGAACGCACTGCCAGCCTGTTCGCCGAATACCGTCTTCAGGATGTGCCGGGCCTGGCGTTGAGTGGCGGCCTGCACTATGTAGGCAAGCGTGCAGTCAATGACAGCAATCAAGCATTCATCGACAGCTATACGACGCTGTCGCTGGGCGCGCGCTACACCACGCGCGTTGCCGGCAAACGCGCTACCTTCCAGGCGGTCGTGGATAACGCCACTGACAAGAACTACTGGGCAACGGCTGGCAACGGGCTGCTCGGTGTTGGCACGCCGCGGACACTGAAGCTAGCCGCCAAGATGGATTTCTAAGCAATTCATCACCGGCATAGTCACCAGCTAGTTTCACGCTCGGCTGTGGCGCTGATCTTGTGTATAGATAGATCGGCGCCGTCGAATTCCGCTTCGGGGTCGAGGCGGATGCCGACTGCTTTCTTGAGCACGCCGTAGATGGTAAAACCTCCAACGAGAGCGATTACGATGCCCAGGATGGTTCCAGCCAGTTGCGCCATCAGCGATACGCCGCCCATACCGCCGAACGCCTTTTGACCGAAGATGCCGGCGGCGAGGCCACCCCATGCGCCGCACAGGCCGTGCAGCGGCCACACGCCGAGGACATCGTCGATCTTCCATTTGTTTTGCGTCAGCGTAAACATCCAGACAAAGACTGCGCCGGCGACACCGCCGGTAATCAACGCGCCGAGCGGATGCATCACGTCGGAGCCGGCGCATACCGCGACCAGGCCCGCCAACGGGCCGTTGTAGGCAAAGCCCGGATCGTTTCTTCCGACCAGAACCGCCACCAGCGTGCCGCCGACCATCGCCATCAGCGAATTGAGCGCGACCAGGCCGTTCATTTTGTCGAGCGTCTGCGCGCTCATCACGTTAAAGCCGAACCAGCCGACGGTAAGAATCCATGCGCCCAGCGCGAGGAACGGAATGCTGGACGGCGGATGTGCGGCGATGGCGCCATCCCGCGAGTAGCGTCCGCGGCGCGCGCCGAGCAACAGCACAGCGGGCAGCGCGGCCCAGCCACCGACTGCGTGCACCACGATCGAGCCGGCAAAGTCATGAAACTCGGCGGAGAACATAGCTTTCAGCCAAGCCTGCACGCCAAAGTGCTGGTTCCAGGCGATTCCTTCGAAGAAGGGATAGACAAGCCCCACCAGCACTGCGGTTGCGGCCAGCTGCGGATAAAATCGGGCGCGTTCGGCGATGCCGCCGGAAATAATGGCGGGAATCGCAGCGGCGAAGGTCAACAGGAAGAAGAACTTGACCAGCTCGTAGCCATTCGAGCTTGCCAGCGTCTCGGCATCGCTGAAGAAGTTC
>JAEZVM010000202.1 GCA_023420795.1 Pseudomonadota bacterium | reverse complement strand
ACTGCACGCTGGCGATGAAGTCGCGGTAGCGGTTGTCGTACACCGCGAACTGGCCGCGCAGCTTCTGCGCATGCAGCTTCATGCCGAGCTCCACGCCGACGCTGGTTTCCGGTTTCAGGGCCGGGTTCGGCACGATGCCGTACATCTGCGAGCTGTTGCGGAATGCGCCATTGACCTCTTCGTAATTGGGCGCGCGGAAGCCGCGCGCGATCTGGCCATAGGCGGAGAGTGTAGGATTGACCGCCCACATCGCTGCCAGCTTCGGCGAGAACGCACCGTCGCTCTGCTCCTCGACTTTGCGGTTGATCGCGGTCAGCACCGATTGCGCGAGCGCATCGACCTTCGGCGTCAGCCGCCGCCAGTCATAGCGGACGCTGGGCGTGACGCTGAGTGGCCCGCCCGCTAGCCCGCCGATTTCGTCCTGCAGGAAAACCGCGACCGTGTCGGTGTGTCCGATCGCGAAGTCGCGCAGCGGGAAGCTGTCACCCGCCAGATTCTTGCTAAGCGTGCCCCTGGTCAGGTTCCATACGTCGGCATCGCGCTTTTCTTCCGTCTTGACTCGCGACAGATCGACGCCATAGGTGAGCAGATGATCGGCACCCCACGCCTTGATGCCGGATTCGAACTGCGCACCACCGCCGGTCGCGGTCTGCGAAAAGCGGAAGTCCTGTTCGATGAAGCAGTTGTTGCCGCTGCCCATCGAGGCGGAACAGGTCGCGCCGGTATTGGTGCGATCCTGATAGTTGAGATTCTTCGTATCCGCTTCCTGGCGGTACAGGCGCGCGGTCAGGCGATCGTAGAAGGCTACCTGCGGCTTGTGCTCCCATTCGAGCGTGCCGCGCACGCGCCGGGTATGGTCGTCACCCCACATTGCCGTGACCTTCGACAGCGAAGACACCAGACGGCGGATCACGACATCGCTGTCCTGCTCGCGCCCTTCGAATGCGAACGAAAGCTTGTGGCCCGTAGCCGGGCGAAAGCCGAGCTTGAGCAGCACGCCCTGGTCGCGGATGTCCTGCGGATTCGGCAGCGTGCGGTTGGGCGCGCTGACGTCAAGGCTGCCCATGTTCTCGGTCTCATGCGCCTCGGTGCGGGAATAGCCGATCAGCGCTTCCGCCGATTCGCTGCGCCATGCGCCGAGCAACGTGTTGGTCAGCGCATCGCTGGCACCGTTGTAGCCGATGCGGTAGCGGCCGCCGGCACGCTGGTCCTTCTCCAGCAGATCGGACGGGTCGAGCGTGAGGAAGCCGACCACGCCACCGATCGCATCCGATCCGTACAGGCTGGACGCCGGGCCGCGCAGGATTTCGACGCGCTTGAGGAAATCGAGCGATGCGGCCATCGGCGCGTTCATCGTGAAATTGGTCGGGCCGCCACCGTTGTAGAAATCGGGCAGGCGCACGCCATCGACCATCTGCGTCACCCGGTTATCCTCGATGCCACGAATGTTGATCCGGGTAGCGCCGAAGCGGCGAATGTCGCGCGCGAGCGACACGTCGGGCTCATCGCGCAGCAGGTCGGCCTCGTCGGCTGGCAAGCGGCGTTCGATCTCCTTGCGGCCGACCACAGTGACGGTAGCCGGCACTTCGTCGGTCGCCGTTTCGGTGCGCGTGGCTGTGACGGTGATGGTGGATAGGGTTTCGTCGGCGTGCGCAAAAGGTGCGCAAAACGCGAGCGCAAGCGCGCCGACGATGGTTTTCTGCTGAAACATCGTGCCTCCAGAACAAGTCAGTCAAGGCTGGCTAAGTCGGGAAGGCCGATTGGCTGGCGCGTTTGTATCTTGCGATTACCGGAATATCGGAAATCGCGGGAACTGAAATTGAAACAACAGTGGATTATAGGTGCAAATGAGAATTATTATCAACAACTATAAATCACATGAACTCTGGAGAAAACAGGTGCTTTCCAAGACTATGTTTGCTTTTCTTCCCGTATTGAAAACTGGTGGGAAGTCGGGATAGAAGCGGATTCCGCAACACTTGCTATTGCTGAAATTGTTTTCTGAAGAAACTTGCTTCAAATCAAAAGAGATTTCAGCAATAAAGAAGAACATTGCCGTGAAGAAAGTGTTACATCGCAATGATAGAAATTTCCTCTCCATGGAGCTTCTCTCCCTCGTTTATTGCTTTAGAAAATTTCCTTAGCCACCGTCCTCACCCACAACAAGCAAGTCCCTGGTAATCATGAAAGCATTTCTGAACCGTCTTCTGCTCTGGCAGAAATTCTCCTTCCTCGCGATCTTCGGTGTGCTTCTCGTACTCGCACCGCTCGCTCTGTATATCAATGAATCGAACCGGTCGATCGATGCCGCCGAACGTGAAGTCGCCGGCATCGCGCCGATTCAGGCCCTGCTCAAGGTAATCACGCTGACGCAGCAGCATCGCGGCCTGTCGGCGATGGTGTTGGGTGGGAATGAAGCGGCGAAAAGCAAGCGGGCAGCCAAGCAGACGGAAGTCGATCAGGCTGTCGCGGCAATGGACACGATCGTCGCGCAGGAGGCGGATGCGCAGGTCACGGAAAAATGGCAGCAGGCGAAGAGCGGCTGGGCGCCGCTGGCCGGCAAGATAAGCCAGCAGTCGCTGTCCGGCGCGGAAAGCTTCGCCGCGCACACCGCGCTCATTGCGCACTTCGTGAAGCTCAATGAATTCCTGGTCGATCACTTCGGACTCAGTCTTGATCCGGAGTTCGGTGCTTCCTACCTGGTCGATGCCGCGCTGATCCAGTCGCCGGTACTGACAGAAACGCTCGGGCGCACACGCGCGAAAGGCGCCGGGGTACTGGCGTCCGGCAACGCGGCTCAGGAAGACCGCATCGCGATCACGGCGATGGCGGAAAAGGCGAACGACCTGTACGCGAAGATCAATGATTCGCTGGCGAAGGCGGCCTCCGCCCATCCGGCCTTGAAGAGCAAGCTGGACAGCCAGACGCAAGCCAGCCTTGCCGCAGGCAACAAGGCGATACAACTGGCGCAGGAACATATCGTGAAGGCGGAGCAGCTGACTTTCCCGTCTGCCGATTATTTCAATCAATTCACGCAGGCGATCGACGCGCAGCTCCAGCTGAACGACATCGCGCTGGGCGAGCTGGAGCTCATGCTTGAAGAGCGCATGTCCGCCCTGAAAACCACCATGTACACGCTGATCGGCGGTATCGTTCTGCTGTCACTCGCCATGGCGCTGGTTGGATTGATGATCATCCATTCCGTCACCGAACCGCTCGGCAAGGCGGTCAACATCGCTGGCCAGATCGCTTCCGGCGACCTGACGGCACGGATCGACGTAACAGCGAAGGATGAAACCGGCCAGTTGCTGCGGGCATTGCGGGACATGAACCAGAGCCTTGGAAGAATCGTCAGCGACGTGCGCATGGGCACCGATACCATCGCCACCGCCTCAGGTCAGATCGCGGCCGGCAACCTGGACCTGTCCTCGCGCACCGAGCAGCAAGCCAGCTCGCTGGAACAGACTGCGGCCTCGGTGGAGCAGCTCAACAGCACCGTCCGCCAGAACGCCGACAACGCCAGCCAGGCAAACTCGCTGGCGGCATCGGCATCCGAAGTCGCAGTCAGGGGCGGCAAGGTTGTGGCGCAGGTAGTGGAGACGATGGGCTCGATCAACAATTCCTCGCGCAAGATCGTCGATATCATCGGCGTGATCGACGGCATTGCATTCCAGACTAACATCCTCGCGCTGAATGCTGCGGTGGAAGCGGCCCGTGCCGGCGAACAGGGCCGAGGCTTCGCGGTGGTTGCGTCGGAAGTGCGCAACCTGGCGCAGCGTTCTGCCAGCGCCGCCAAGGAGATCAAGATGCTGATCGACGACTCCGTGGAAAAGGTGCATACCGGCGCGCAGCTGGTCAATGAAGCGGGCGCAACGATGGAAGAGATCGTCGCCAGCGTGAAGCGCGTGACCGACATCATGGGCGAGATTTCGATCGCCAGCCAGGAACAGACGCTCGGCATCAGCCAGATCAATCAGGCGATCAGCCAGATGGACGATGTCACCCGGCAGAATGCCGCGCTGGTGGAAGAAGCTGCAGCGGCGGCGGAGTCGCTGCATGACCAGGCAGACACTCTGTCGCACGCGGTGAGTGTTTTCAAGATGGACGGCACCTACTCGGTAGCGGCCCCGGCGACGCGCTTCCCGGCTGTGGCGAAGAGCACGGCATCGATCGGCAAGAATCCCCGGCCCGACAGGATCGCGGCCAACAGCCCGGTGCACCACACCCCGCCCAAGCGCATCGTCGCCAAGACCGGGGCGGAGGGTGATTGGGAGGAATTCTGATCTGATCTCTCTGGCATAGACATGCCTGCACTCGCCGGCCCGTGACAGGGCCGGCGAGCCTCTGCTCTACTCTCCACTTTCCCCTGCCATCTTTTCTGTCGGTCTTTCTCCGGCAGACGCGTCATCAATTCCAACCAATTTGGCGCCTACAGGCGCCATTTTCTTGTAAGTCCCCATAAATATGGGATTGACCGATATCAACCATATTGCAATAGTGGACATATTGATTCATATTAAATCGTTGTTTTGAAAACCTCCGATTTTTGTGCGTGAATCAAGCCCACGAATCAAAAGTGATACCGGCTGACGATTAGTTCCGAGTTCAAAAAGAAAAAAGGTCCGGAATAGCCGTATCACTTGCAGCTCTGGTTTCTGCTTCAAAAAATTTTACAAAGACAGGACAGAATGCATATGAACAAACTGACGGTAAAAGCTCGCCTCGGCATCGGCTTCGGGCTGGTATTGCTGATGATGGCGATCATGATCGGGATGGGCTTTATCGGCCTGACGCAGATCAGCGACATCAACAACCGGATCATCGAAAAGGAATGGATCAAGGCGGATGCGGCGAACCGTATCAACGCCACGATACGCGCCAATGCATTGCGTTCCTTCGAGCTAATCATTGCGACCGACGCTGCGGAAACCGCCCATATTCTGCAGCAGATAGAGATCAACAAGAAAATCATCAACGATGCACTCGCCACACTCGACAAGATCGTTTATCTGGACGAGGGCAAGGCCCTGATGGCAAAGATCAAGGAAACGCGCGCTAATTATGTGGTCTCGTTCACAAAGGTCGGCAAGCTGGTGGATGAAGGGAAAGCGGAAGAAGCGATCCAGATGATGCGCTCCGAGACCATGCCTCTCCTCTATCGGCTCCAGGAGCACATCGCCGCCTTCGTCGAACTGCAGAATAGGACGGTCGTTGCCGGCGGCAAGGAGGTGCAGCAGAACATCGACACGGTACGCGTGGGCATGCTGACCCTCGGCACGTTGGCATTGCTGATCGGCGTCGCCGCCGCCCATTTCATCACGAGCGGCTTGCTGAAGCAGCTCGGCGGCGAGCCGGAACATGCAGTGGAGGTCGCGACCCGAATCGCCTCGGGTGATCTCGCCGTAGTGGTCGATACCAAGGCAAACGATCAGTCCAGCCTGATGTTCGCGATGAAGAAAATGCGTGACAGCCTCGCCGGCATCGTCGGCCAGGTACGCGACGGCACCGACACCATTGCATCGGCTTCGAGCCAGATTGCCGCCGGCAACCTCGACCTGTCGGCGCGCACCGAGGAGCAGGCCAGCTCACTGGAAGAAACAGCCTCGTCGATGGACCAGATCATCGGCACCGTCAAGCAGAATGCCGACAATGCACGGCAGGCGAACCAGCTGGCGCTGACCGCCGCCGAAATCGCCAGCAAGGGTGGCGCAGTGGTGTCTGAGGTGGTGGATACGATGGGATCGATCCATGATTCGTCGAAGAAGATCGTGGATATCATCAGCGTGATCGAAGGCATTGCGTTCCAGACCAACATCCTCGCGCTGAACGCGGCGGTGGAAGCGGCGCGCGCCGGCGAACAGGGGCGCGGCTTCGCCGTGGTGGCGACCGAGGTGCGCAGCCTCGCGCAACGTTCCTCGGCAGCCGCGAAGGAAATCAAGAACCTGATCGACAATTCGGTCGAACGCGTCGATGCGGGTGCGGCGCTGGTCGACCAGGCCGGCGCGACCATGCGCGAGATCGTCGCCAGCGTCAACCGCGTGACCGGCATCATGGGCGAGATCACGGCCGCCAGCGGCGAGCAGACGCAAGGCATCGAACATATCAGCAAGGCCATCTCCGAGATGGACACCGTGACCCAGCAGAATGCGGCACTGGTGGAAGAAGCCGCCAACGCCTCCGCCGCAATGCAGGAGCAGGCAGCGGACCTCGCAAGGCTGGTCAGCCTGTTCCGGCTGGATGGCATCCACACCGCCGAAGCGGATGCCGGTGAGCCGCAGGCGCAAATGATCGAGCAAGAGACGCAGACCGGAAACCCGGTGCGCCTCCGCCTCGCGGCCGACAACATGAAGGCGGCTGCATAAGAAAGGCTCCGGGTTCGGCCACAGGAAAACCTGATTGCAACCAATGGCACGCACTGCGAAAACCGCGCAGGCGATGCCGATGGCTACCCGGCGCCGCCGCCTCATAACTCCATCCATGACTTCACTGCCGCAGGAGCACCATGAACGGTGAGCTAATCCATGCGCCGGACCCTCTACGGAAGAAATGCCGGTTCTGCAATGCGACGATCAGCCAGAAGATCGGCGCCGTTTTTATATTCCTTCTATTCGTCGCCGCGATCAATGTCGTCGTGGTGCAGGGAATGCTGCAGCAGATGAACGGCATGGCCGCCGCGCTGAATGTCGCCGGCCGCCTGCGCATGCTCAGCCAGAAGATGGCGTTTGAAGCCAGCACTGTGCTGCAGGGCGAATCCTCCGGCATCACGGCCGCTGCCACCGCCATCGAGGAATTCGACACGGCGGCGCTTGCACTCGCGCGTGGCGGCGCAGCGTTCGGCTATGACATCAGGATGCTGCCGCTGCGACATCATGACCACCTCGACATGCTGCGGCTGGAATGGTCGGCCTACAAGGTCCGCATCGAAGCGGTGCTGGCAGGGCTGGCTCCTCCGGCAGTCGCGAGCGCCTCGCCCTTGCAGCAGCTCTCGGAGAGCTCCGCCCGCGTGCTTACTGCTGCCGAACGCCTGACGCGCTCGCTGACGATCGAAGCGCAAGAGGCGCAGGACCGCGCCCACATCGGCATCTATGCACTGTTCCTGCTCGACGTGCTCGCTTTCGTCGCCGTGTTCATGCTGGTGCGCAGGCAGATCGTTCGTCCTCTGCGCGAACTGGTGCTGCGCAGCCGCGAGCTCGCGGAAGGCAATTATCAGGTTCGCCTGAACTATCGCTCCTTCGATGAAATCGGCCAGCTCGGCCACACCTTCAATTACTCCGCCGAACGGATCGGCAGGCTGATCGCCGACATCGAACAGGACCGGCAGAATCTCAGGCAGGCGGAATCGATGTTTCGCGGGCTGGCGGAGAATTCGGTGGTGGGCGTCTATATCGTGCAGGACAGGAAGTTTCGCTTCGTGAACGCCAAGATGGCCGACATGTTCCACATGCATCCGGGCGAAATGGTGTCATCGATGGGCTTCTTCGACATCGTCGCGGAAAGCGACCGGCAGATGGTCGAAAGTAACATACAGAAACGCCTGCGCGGCGAAATCCGGGAGATCCATCACGAGCGCGTGGCGCGCCGGCAGGACGGCTCGACGTTCGACGTGGAAGTGTTCGGCTCGACGATGGAAATCGACGGCAAGGCCGCGACCATCGGCATCATGCTCGATATCACCGAACGCAAGAAGGCCGAAGCGTCATTGCAGCAAGCATCGATGGTCTATCAGTACAGCAGCGAGGGCATGACCATCACCGACGCAGACGGCATCATCATCGACGTCAACCCGGCCTTCACCCGGATCACCGGATACGCGCGCGAGGAAGTCGTCGGCAAGAACCCGAGGGTCCTGCAGTCGGGCCGGCAGGACAAGGTCTTCTATGAAGCGATGTGGCGCTCGCTGCTCGATTCCGGCCACTGGGAAGGCGAGATCTGGAACCGCCGCAAGAACGGCGAAGTGTATGTCGAGTGGCTGGCGATCAACACTTCCTACAAGACGGATGGCTCGCCCTTCCGCCGCATGGCGGTGTTCTCCGATATCACCGAGCGGAAAAAATTCAATGACCTGATCTGGCAGCAGGCCAATTTCGATTCGCTGACCGGCTTGCCGAACCGGCTCATGTTCCGCGACCGGCTGGAGCAGGAAATCCGGAAATCCCACCGCGCCGGCTTGCCGCTGGCGCTGATGTTCATTGACCTCGACGGCTTCAAGGAAATCAACGACACGCTCGGCCACGGTGTCGGTGACGAACTGCTCAAGGAAGCCGCGCAGCGCCTCGTCAGTTGCGTGCGCGAATCCGATACGGTGGCGCGCCTCGGCGGGGACGAGTTCACGATTATCCTCGGCGAGCTGGCCGCTCCCGGCAGCGTGGAGCGCATCGCGCAGAACATCCTGCAAAAAATGGCAATGCCGTTCCATCTGGAAGAAGAGGTTGCCTACCTGTCCGCCAGCATCGGCATCACCTTCTATCCGAACGACGCAACCGAACTCGAAGACCTGCTCAAGAACGCCGACCAGGCGATGTATGCGGCGAAGGACGGCGGCCGCAACCGCCGCAATTACTTCACGCCGTCCATGCAGGAAACTGCGCAGGCACGGCGGCGGATCGCCAGCGACCTGCGCCGCACGATCACAGAGAACCAGTTGCGCGTGTATTACCAGCCGATCGTCGATCTTGCCACCGGCACGGTGGAAAAAGCTGAAGCGCTGATTCGCTGGCAGCATCCGAAGCGCGGCCTGATCAGTCCCGCCGACTTCATCCCGATCGCGGAAGACACCGGCATGATTTCCGAGATCGGCGATTGGGTGTTCCGCGAAGCGACAACCCAGGCGGCACGCTGGCGTGCATCGCACCGGCCGGATTTCCAGATCAGCATCAACACCTCGCCCGCGCAGTACCGCAACTGCGGCATTGACTACGACGCCTGGCTGGTACATCTGGACAAAATCGGATTACCGCAGCAGGGCGTCGCGGTGGAAATCACTGAAGGCTTGCTACTGGAAACGAGCGCATCGGTCACGAATCAGTTGCTGCGCTTCCGCGATTCCGGGATTCATGTATCGCTGGACGATTTCGGCACCGGCTATTCGTCGCTGTCCTATCTGAAAAGGCTCGACATCGATTACCTCAAGATAGACCGTTCGTTCGCGCTGAACCTGGCGCCGGATTCCGAGGACCTGGCATTGTATGAGGCCATCATCGCGATGGCGCACAAGCTCGGCCTGAAGGTAATCGCCGAAGGCGTCGAGACCGAAGAGCAGCGCGACCTGCTGGCCGCCGCCGGATGCGATTACGGCCAGGGTTATCTGTTTTCGCGGCCGGTGCCGGCCGAGCAGTTCGATGCGTTGCTGCGCGGCGAAACGATGCACTGACACGCGCACCACCTCGCGCTTTCTTCCGCAAATCCTCAGAAACATGGTGGCGAAGCACCGTTAATTCAAGCTATTGAAATTCTGTTCGGCGCTCCTATGTTGGCGATATTGGCCCAACTGAATGGAGGATCAAATGATGTATCAGTCGATGTTTCCGAAAGATATATTTGCCGAATTTGACCGCCTGCAACGGGAACTGCAGCAGGCATTCGGCGCCGAGTCCAGCATACGCGGTATCGGCATGAGCGGCTTTCCGGCCGTGAATGTCGGCGGCACGCCGCAGTCTGTAGAACTCTACGCATTCGCGCCGGGGCTCGACCCGGCCAGCATCGAGGTGACGCTGGAGCGCGGCGTGCTGACGATCGCCGGCGAACGCGCCTCCGACCTGCCGACACAAGATGAAAAGACTTCGCTCCATATCAACGAGCGTTTTACCGGCCGCTTCCGCCGCGTGGTCAGCCTGCCGGAGGACGACGTCAATCCGGGCGGCGTCTCCGCGCAATACCGCGATGGCGTGCTGCATATCAGCGTCAAGCGCCGCCAGGCACCGCAACCGCGCCGCATTACCGTTCAGTAAGCAAGGAGGAAGAATCATGAGCAACGAAGTCAATGTCCAGAACAAGACCGAAGGTTCCGTTCGTCCTGAAGCCGCCCTGCTGCCGCCGGTGGATGTGATCGAGGATGCTTCCGGGATCACGCTGTATGCCGATCTGCCGGGTGTGCCGAAGGACAAGCTGAACCTGCAACTGGAAGCGAGCAGCCTGACGATCGAGGGCGAGGTGGAACTGACCACTCCCGAAGGCATGGAATCCAGCCATGCGGAAGTGCGTCTGCCGCGCTATCGTCGTGTATTCAACCTGTCGCGCGAACTCGACAGCGAGAAGGCCTCCGCCGAGTTCAGGAACGGCGTGCTCATGCTGCGGATTCCGAAGGCAGAGCATGCGCAGCCGCGCAAGATCGAAATAAAGGTCGCCTGACGCAAGCCCTCCTGCCGGCAAGGTTCTGCCGATAACAAATGCCGCGAGTATCCCGCCTCTCCTGCGGGATACTCGCGGTTTTTTATGCCAGGCGATGTGGGGGCGGCATCGGGCACGCACGTTTACATTTATCATTCAAGGCTACGTAAACGAAAAAAAAGAACAGAGAAGCCTTTCGATGCCGCATAACATTAGCCTGATCACCACCATTTCCGCTGCCTTTGGTCTTGCTCTCCTGCTCGGGATGCTGGCGGTCCGGCTGAAACTTCCGGCGCTGGTCGGGTATCTTGCCGCCGGCATCGTGATCGCTCCTACCACGCCCGGCTTTGTCGCCGACATGGAGCTGGCGGCGCAACTGGCCGAGATCGGCGTGATGCTGCTGATGTTCGGCGTCGGCCTGCATTTTTCACTGGATGACTTGCTGGAGGTGCGGCGCATCGCGCTGCCCGGCGCGATTCTCCAGATCAGCGTCGCCACCGCGCTGGGCATGGCGATGGCGCATTTCTGGGGCTGGAGCCTGGGCGCCGGATTGGTGTTCGGCCTGTCGCTGTCGGTGGCGAGCACCGTGGTGCTGCTGCGGGCGCTGGAAGACCGGGGAATACTGGATTCGATGAACGGCCGCATCGCGGTCGGCTGGCTGGTGGTGGAAGACCTGGTCACCGTGCTGATGCTGGTGCTGCTGCCGCCGCTGTCGGGCTGGCTGGGCGGCGAAGGCAAGGACGATGGCAACCTGTGGACCACGCTCGCATCCACGCTGTTGCAGGTCGCCGCCTTCATCGCATTGATGCTGGTGGTCGGACGCAAGCTTTTCCCTTGGCTGCTGTGGCGGGTGGCGCGCACCGGCTCGCGCGAACTGTTCACGCTATGCGTGATCGCGGCCGCCGTCGGCATTGCGTATGGATCATCCAAGCTGTTCGGCGTATCGTTCGCGCTCGGTGCATTCTTCGCCGGCATGGTGCTGCGCGAATCGGAGCTGAGCCATCGGGCGGCGCAGGAATCGCTACCGTTGCGCGACGCGTTCTCCGTGCTGTTCTTCGTCTCGGTCGGCATGCTGTTCGACCCGAAGGTACTGATCGACAGCCCCTTGCAGGTGCTCGGCGTGGTCGCCGTCATTATCGTCGGCAAGTCGCTGGCGGCATTCGTGCTGGTCCTGCTGCTGCGTTACCCGCTGAACACGGCACTGACGGTATCGGCCAGCCTGGCGCAGATCGGCGAGTTCTCCTTCATCCTTGCTGCGCTCGGCCTTTCGCTCGGCCTGATGCCACAGGAAGCGCAGAGCTTCATCTTGGCCGGGGCGATCATTTCAATTGCGCTTAATCCTCTCGTGTTCCAGGCGATTGAACCGATCCAGGCATGGATACGTTCGAATTCCGATCTGGCGCGCAGGCTGGAACGCTCCGCCGATCCGCTGGCTGAACTGCCGATGTCGCTGGACCAGAACAAGCTCACCGGGCAGGTAGTGCTGGTTGGCTACGGCAGGGTCGGCCGCCGCATCGCCGACGCGCTATCCGAGCGCGGCGTGCATTACGTGGTGGCGGAGCAGAACCGCGAACGGGTGGAACAGTTGCGCAAGCAGGGCATTCCGGCTGTTGCCGGCAATGCGTCGGAGCCGGCAGTGCTGATCCAGGCGCATATCGCACGGGCAGCGATGCTGGTAATCGCCACGCCCGACACCTTTCACGTGCGGCGCATGGTCGAGATCGCCCGGGCGCTGAATCCCTCTATCCATACCGTGCTGCGTACGCATAGCGAGCAGGAGGCGGCGCTTCTGCAGCAGGAACAGATCGGAAAGGTTTTCCTTGGTGAACAGGAGCTGGCGCAGGGCATGACGCGCCATATTCTGGAGAGTCTGGAAAAGGCGGAGAACGGCCGGCATTAACCATTCAATAAGCATTCAATAAAAAAGCGCCGGGCAGGCGCTTTTTTATGGTGAGTGGATCAGTGCCTCAGGCCGCGAGCGCGCCTTCCAGCAACTGATGCAAAGCGGCGAAATCCGGTTCGCCCACGTAGCGCTTGATGATGACGCCGTCCTTGCCGATCACATACGTGGTCGGCGTCAACTTCACATCTTCGAAAGCCTTCGCAATATCGCCCTTCGTATCCAGCGCAACCTTGAACGGCAGCTGGCGCGTCTGCGCGTAATTCAGCACATAGTTGGGCGGATCGTAGCTCATCGCTACCGCGATGAAATCCAGCCCCTTGTCCTTGTATTTGTTGTAGGTCTCGACCATCTGCGGCATTTCCTTGATGCAGGTGGTGCAACTGGTGGCCCAGAAATTCACCATCACCACCTTGCCGCGCAGGTCTTGCGTCGTCAGCTTTTCGCCGGACAGACTGGTGAACGTGACGTCGGGCGCAGTCTTCTTGGCAGAGAGAGAGAAATAGCCGACTGCCGCGATGGCAGCGACAGCAAGAGCGGCAAGGATTTTGATCCAGGCACGGCTGTTCAGTTTTTCAGATTGCATGGTGCTTGTGTCAATGAGGCTGTATGCGGATCAGGTCATTATAGTCAGTTGAAGCAGAGACCGCCTGCCGTCCTGTACCGGCTACGGACGCAGATAGACGTAACCTTCCTTCGCCTGCAGCCGCGCCACTTCCGCAACGCCCGAGGTCACCAGTATCGCTTCCGGCAGCAGTTGCGACAGCGGCACGTCATGCGAGGTCAGCGTGTTCTTGCACACCCGGAATTCCACTCCCTGCGCGACCAGCGCGCTGACCGCCGCGTCGAACGGCCTGCCGTTGCGCTCCCGGGCGCCTGTCAGCAGGAACTTGATGCCATCGCCGTTGGCGACCACAACGATCTTCGTATCCGGCTCGGCGCGCAGGTGGTTGCGAATATTGGCCATCGCGCGGGAAGCCTGGTCAATGCCCTCAGCCAGGTGATAGACCACCTTGACCGATTCTGCAGCCGATGCAGCGGCGCTCATGCCGAGAATGCTCGCAGCCAGTGCGGCAAAGAGGAATTTGAAGAGAGTGTTTCGCATGAGGTCGTCCCGTCGAAGCTTACAAATGATAGGTGGTGTAGGTATCCGCCACGGCCGGCGGAATCGGCGTCTCCAGCGCAGCACAGATTGCGCGCAGCAGGTCGGCTGTCGCCACCGGTATCGGATTTGCGTCACCGGCTGCGGCAACCAGCGCCTTGAGCAGCGCCGGCTTGGTCAGCGGTGCGAGCATGCGCGTGCGATCGAGCGCCGCGCTTACCCGAGAATAATCGATTGCGCCCGCGTCGATAAGATCGGCCCGGTCCAACCCTAGTTCCGGGCAACGCGCCGTGCCGGTGGAGAACAGGTCCGGCGCTTTGGCCAGCGATGCGGCCGCCGCCACGTGCGCGACCAGCGACAGCAGCACCGTGCAGTCCGTCTTCAAGGGCATCAGGTCGCCATAGCGCACCGGTGTCGCACGTCCTGCATGCGGATCGAGGCGGCGGGCAAGAACCGTCTGCAGCACGAATTCGGCGAGGGTAAACCGCCTGTCGGAAGCAATCAGCTTGCCAGCGATCGCCAGCAAGCTTGCACGCTCTTGCTCCGGCAGCCGCTTGAGAGCGGGCATTGCCATGTCGAGCAGCGGCAGCCGGGCGCTTTGCGGCAATTGTGCGATGGCGCTTCCGAGAAAAGCCGTGAGCGCAGCCTGTCGGCCTGCTTCGGCGTTTAGCAGTGCAAGTTGCGCCTCACGTTCCGCGTCGCTGCCGAGGAGCAGCGCATAGACGACCGCACAAGCCGCCTGAGGGTCGCGTACCGCGCTGTCGAGTTCCGGGGCGAGCGTGCTACCCGATGCCTTGTCCGCCGCTATCCAGTGCGCTGGCGGCGTTTCACTTGCCGGGGGCGGGGCGAAATAGGGAATGTCCGGCAGCGGCTCCGTCTTCTCGGAAACGACGGGCAGTTCCGGTGCGTCGAGCACATCCACCGCCCTGCCGTAAATCCGGCGCAATCTTTCTTCGATGGATGGATGCGTAGCCAGCAGTCCGCCGATCAGGCTCGGTTTAGGCGCACCCAGAAACAGATGCGACAACTGTTCTGCATTCGGATGTTCGATGCGCGAACCGAGCTGCATCGTGCGTGACAGGCCGCCGATCTTGCGCAGCGCGCCACCGATGCCGTCCGCATTACGGGTGAACTGGACCGCGCTGGCGTCGGCCAAGAACTCGCGCTGGCGCGAGACTGCAGCCTTGATCAGGCGGCCGAAAAAGACGCCGATGTAGCCGATCACCAGCAAGGCCACGCCGGTCGCCAGCAGGACCAGCCGCAAAGGCGTTCCCTTGTCGCTGCGGTCGCGCGAGCTCCACGTATGCGTGCCGAAGTCGATCAGGTGCCGCCCGAAGCCGGCAATCATCTGGATGCCGAACAGCAGGCAGATCAGGCGGACGTTCAGTCGCATATCGCCGTTCAGGATGTGACTGAACTCATGCGCGACCACGCCCTGCAGCTCGTCGCGCGTGAGACGCGTCAGCGTGCCGCGCGTGACAGCGACAACCGCCTCATCCTGGTTATAGCCGGCGGCGAACGCATTGATCGCGTCTTCGCGATCCAGCAGGTACACCCTCGGGCAGGCGATGCCGGAAGCCAGCGCCATCTCTTCCACCACGTTCAGCAGGCGGCGCTCCTGCAGGTCAGCGGTTGCCGGAGAAACCGGACGCCCGCCCGCCATTTTCGCGACAGCCTCGCCGCCGTCGCGCAGGTTGAACATTTCGATCAGCGTGCCGACACCGATCAGCGCAAGCGTGATGATCGTATTGGTCACGAAGAAGCCTCTCGGGTAGTCGCGCATGCCGAGTACATAACCGGTCTGCGTCCAGCTCCACGCCAATGCAAGCGCAAGATTGACAGCGACAAGAATTGCGATGACCGCAAGCGCGAACAGGATCACCAGCTTGCGGCTCTGGCGGCGCGCGTGATCCTGCTGCTGGAAAAAATTCATCGGCTAACGTTATCCCCTTGCCATCCAAGGGAACCATAGGAGCGAACGCGCTACACGCATCACACTAAAACGAAACTTTCACCGGCTTGCGTTCTTCCGGCGCTTCGGTCGATTGCAGCAACGCCGCCGGCCGGAATGCGAAGATGCCGGCGATGATGGAACCGGGGAACTGCTCGCGTGCGGTGTTGTATTGCATGACGCCATCGTTGTACCCCTGCCGGGCGAACGCAATGCGGTTCTCGGTACTGGTCAGTTCTTCGGTCAGCTGCATCATGTTCTGGTTGGCTTTCAGCTCGGGATAGGCTTCCGACAATGCGAACATTTTCCCGAGCGACGAATTCAGCATGCCTTCGGCTGCAGCCATCTGCCGCATCGCGGCCGTATCGCCAGGATCGCCCGACGCTTTCGCATTTGCCGTCACCGCCTGATTGCGCGCAGTAATCACTGATTCCAGCGCTTCGCGTTCGTGCTTCATGTAGCCCTTGGCGGTTTCCACCAGATTCGGAATCAGGTCATAACGGCGCTTCAGTTGCACATCGATCTGCGCAAAGGCATTCCTGCACTGGTTCTGCATGCTTACCAGCCGGTTGTAAGCCCCCACTCCCCAGAACACGATCAACAGCACGAGCACCAGCAGGATGATTAATCCGGTCATGGCTCCTCCCTTCCAAAGAAAAAGGCCGCGAATCGAATGATTCGCGGCCTAATATAGCACTCAAGAAACAAATCACTGCTTGTTCTGTTGCTCCGATGTCTTGGTCAGGCGATTGTAGTCTTCTTCCGAAATGTATTCGAACACCTTCACCACCTTATGCACGCCGCTCACATTGCTCGCGACGTCGGCGGCAAGATTGCCTTCGCGCTGCGTCACACGGCCCATCAGATAGACCACGCCGCGTTCGGTCACCACCTTGATCGCGTTCGCATACAAGTCCTTCGCATCGACGAAGGAAGCCTTGACCTTGCCGGTAATGAGGGAATCGTTGGAGCGCGAGGTAAAGCTGGACACGCCCATCACTTCGAGTTCGTTGATGACGGACTGCACGTTCTCGATCGCGCTGACTTCGCGCTCGACCGCGGCCTTCATCGCCTCGTCGCGCACTTCGCCGGTCAGCAGCACCTTGCGGTTGAAGCTGGTGACGTTCACATGACCAGCGCCGCCGACAAGATTGGCAACACGGCTCTCGCCCTTCAGGACGATAGTCTTGTCTTCGGTCTGCGCGCCAAAGGTGCGGCGGTCGGTTGCCGCGAGCGTTCCGACCACTGCGGTGCCGATCGCCATCTCCACGCAGCCCTGCAGGCTGGTAAGCACGACGCCGCACAATGCGACAGCGGCCAACGGACGGGTAACGCGCGTCCACTTACTCATTCACATCTCCTCCGAATAGCGCGACGTCAATGCCGTCGCATAAACAATGAATCGTCAACAAATGCACTTCCTGGATACGTGCAGTGCGGTCGTGCGGCACGCAGATATGCACATCGGCATCGGTCAGCAGCTTGCCGATTGCCCCGCCGCCCTTGCCGGTCAGCGCGACCACGCGCATGTCGCGCTCCAGCGCCGCTTCCACCGCGGCCAGCACATTGGGTGAATTGCCGGAAGTGGAAAGCGCCAGCAATACATCGCCGGCCTGCCCGAATGCCTGCACCTGCTTGCTGAAGACATCCTGAAAGCTGTAGTCGTTGGCAACCGCGGTCAGGATCGACGTATCGGTCGTCAACGCCAGCGCCGGCAATGGCAGGCGTTCACGTTCGAAGCGGCCGACCAGTTCCGCCGCAAAATGCTGGCAGTCGGCAGCCGAACCACCATTCCCGCAGGCAAGTATCTTGTTGCCGTTAGACAATGCTGTAAACATAAGTTCCACGGCTTCTGCAATTGGTTGTGCAAGAAGTGTGGCAGCCTTGATTTTTACATCGGCACTTTCCTGAAAGTGCGCCTGAATACGTTGGTTCATCATAGTGTCCGGGATTATAGTGCAGTGCGGAACAAGGGCCTTCATTCCGGCCGAAAAGCTTTCATAGATGAAACTGTGACAAGAGGCATCATCAAAAGTTTCACCAGAAAAATAGATGCGAGATTGCTCTCAGGTTTCGATGGCATTTTTCAGCCAGTTCAATGTGTCCCCATCCATGGCGACCACATCGAACCGGCATGCCGGCGGCGTCCGATAGCGCTGCAGGAAAGTCTGCGCGGCGATCACAAGTCGCCCCTGCTTGCGGCCGGTGACGCTTGCCGCCGCACCGCCATAACGGCGGTCCGCCCGCTTCCTGACCTCGACAAAAACCAGCACATTCCCGTCCTGCAGGATGAGATCGATTTCGCCGCCCCGGCAACGGAAATTGCGCTCGACCAGCATCAGCCCCTGTTTCCGCAGATAGTCGAGTGCGCCGTCTTCGGCGGCATCGCCTGCGATCTGCCGCGCGGTGCGCGGCCGACCGAGCGCGTCAAACAGGCTCATCAGCGCGCCTGGTCCGCCGGCACCACGCTGCCGTCACGATAGACGGCATGCTGCGCCGCGCGTTCAAAATGCGTCTGCTCCCGGTCAAAGCGCACGGTCAGCTTGCCGGTAACGCCGTCCATCTCGAAGCCGGTACGTCCGAATGCGAGTTCCCGTGCGACGCGATACGCGTCGATGCCGAGCGCATACAACCGTTCCAGATCGGCGCTGCGCTTCTGCTCTCCTTCTGCGAACGGCCGCGGATACACCATGACCGCGGGATGATCGGATTGCAGCTGCCAGGGAATATCGAGCAGGCGCGTGCCATCCATGTCGATCGTGCGTTCGGCGGCCGGCTCGTCATGCAGGGTGAACGGGTTGAGCTGCGAGGTTCCATACAACACCGCTTTCTCGCCCATGATGGCGCGTACCTGTCGCGCCTGGCGTGCGTCGAGCGCGAGGAAGAACACCGGCGAAGAATCGGGCTGGGTCTGTTCATGCAGCTGCATCAGCACGCGTCCGTTCAGGAAGCCGTCGTTGGCGATCAGCTCGACCAGCTCGACTTCGCGGCTCTGCTGCTGCCATTGCAGTTCGAATGCTCTCGCCGCACGACGCTGCCATGCGCTTTTGGTAAAGAGCACGATCGCCTTGCCGGTTGCATTTTCTCTTGCAGCCCAGTCAGCCGCCTGCCGCGCCTCTTCTTCTATCGACAGGCCCATGACCAGCATCTGTTGCGGCAGCCGAACCGGCGCCGCATCGCCGGTGCCGCTGATATCGGGCTGCGTGAGCGCAATGGTCGGCCTGTTCACTGCAGCTTCATGCACGAGAGCAGTAACACCGGTGCGCGACAGCGGGCCGACGACAATATCATGCTGCGTACTGGCGCTCTTGTAGCCGGCCAGCGTATCCTGCGCGGAATCGCCGGTTTCCACGATGCTGATCACAACGCCGTCCTTTTCATGTTCATGAGCGGCCTGGAAACCGGCGAGCACCGCTTCTGCCGCAGGTCGCAGGGTGTCCGACTGCAGAGGCAGGAGCAGCGCGACGCGCACCATCCGTTCGACGGTGGAGAGATCGACCGCGAAAGTTTCGACCGCCGGGGATTGCATCGGGTCCGGTGTCTGGGAGGCATCGGGCGCGGTTGTGTTTGCCTGCACGGGCAGGCACAATCCTCCGAGCACACCGCCAAGCGCGATCACTTTCCTGCATAACCCCAACATCATTGTCTCCTCATGACATCGTTCACACCCGACTCGGCAGCGCTCTTGTCCATCATGCAAGAGGTATCGCAGCAGGTTTATCCGTCGGCCACATTATATGTGCTGGCCACACCCATCGGAAACGCGGGTGATATCACACTGCGCGCCCTCAACGTGCTGTCGCTCGCGGATGCAATCGCCTGTGAAGACACGCGCAACACCTCGCATCTGCTCGCGCGTTACGGTCTTTCAAAGGAACTGCTTGCCGCACATGAGCACAACGAGCGCGAAGCGGCAGACAAGCTGATCGCGCGATTGCAGGCCGGGCAGCGCATCGTGCTGGTGTCGGATGCGGGCACGCCGGCGGTATCCGACCCGGGTGCACGCATTGTCGATGCGGTGCGCACAGCGGGCTTGCGCGTGATGCCGGTGCCGGGTGCTTCCGCCGCAATCGGCGCGCTGTCGGCCAGCGGCCTGGTAAACGATCGCTTTTATTTCATCGGCTTTCTGCCCGCAAAAGCGAAGCAGCGGGAAACGGAGCTACGCGCCCTGACGAATGTGGATGCGACGCTGGTGTTTTATGAAGCGCCGCACCGGATTGCCGACACCGTCGCCGCGCTCGCGACCGTCTTCGAACCGGCGCGGCAGATCGTGTTCGCGCGCGAACTGACCAAGCTGTTCGAGGAAATCCATCGTTGCACGCTTGAAGAAGCACAGGCCTGGCTGGCAGCGGATGCGCACCGGCAGAAAGGCGAGTTCGTGATTCTGCTGGAAGGAGCCAAACAAACGGGAGACGACGACGCCGAGGCCGATCGTGTGCTTTCGATCCTGCTGGCCGAATGTCCGGTCAAGCAGGCCGCATCGCTGGCCGCCCAGATTACGGGGCGAAAGAAGAATGCGCTTTACGAGCGCGCGCTGCAGATGAAAACCTAGAACCGGTTCAATCAGCGCTGCACGATCAAAGGCTTGAAGCTGCCGCGCTCGCGCAATTGCACTGCCGCGGCCGCGGCTTCCGCCCGGCTCGCGAACGGACCGCTGTACAGCCGGTACAGCGCGCCCTGCTCCACCACCTCAATCGGAGCCAGTATTCCTGCTGCGCTCTGCGCCAGGCGCTGGCGCACCGACTCGGCATTGGCGGCCTGTCCGTACGCACCGAGCTGCAGATAGAAACCGGGAGGCGATGAGGCCGGTGCAACCGTGACCACTGCCGAGTCAAGCACCGGCACGGCTGCATCGCCGGTACCGGCCGATTGCACGGCCCCCGCAGCCGACAGCACTTCCGGCGTCGGCGTTCTTTCCGCGGCACGCGCCTGCTGTTCCTTCCTGTCGTTCTCGATACGCGCGATATCTTCGTGCCGCAGGCGCTCGACTTCGAGCTGGCTACTGCCCTTCCCGAGATAGCCGAGCTTCAACGCGGCGGTATAGGAAAGATCGATGATGCGACCGGAGTGGAACGGCCCGCGGTCATTCACGCGCACGATCACCTGCTTGCCGTTGGTGACATTGGTCACCCGCGCATAGGACGGAATCGGCAGCGTCGGATGCGCCGCCGTCATCTTGTACATGTCGTAGGGTTCGCCGGACGAGGTTTTCTGCCCATGGAATTTCTTGCCGTACCAGCTGCCGACACCGCGCTGCTTGAAGGGCCGTTCATCCGTGAACGGCGTATAGGTCTTGCCGAATACCGTGTAGGGCCGGTTGCCGCGCGTCGAATACGGCTCGATCCGCGGTTCGGCATTAGGCGTGTCGAGCAGACCTTCCGGCGGCGCCTCGCCCGGACCGTCGTCCATGTAATAGCCGCCGCGCCCGGAACCTGCCGGCGGCAGCGCCGGCACTGTCGATGCAGCGGATTTCGAGGACCGCGCAACCGGCTGGGATGCTTCCTGCGAAGACTGCGGCACGCTGCTGCAGCCAACTAGAATCAGCGCCGGCGCCAGAGCACTCAATGCAAAATATCGGGACCACCAAAGACAGGTGCGCGGCGACATCGCGTTCTCCTTTATTTTTGTTCACAACGAGATACGTGCTGAGCAGCCGCGAACCGGTTTTCCGGTTGGGGAGCTCAGATAAGACAGTTTGCAGCGCCAAGACCATGAGCGCAACAGCACACTTTTTTTTGTTTCAAGACTACGAAAGCTGCAATTGGTTCAGCTTTGTATCAACTTGCGATGCCGCTGAATGCTCATCAGTATGCCGATGCCGAGCCCAAGCGTCACAAATGCGGTACCACCGTAACTCATGAACGGCAGCGGCACCCCGACCACCGGCAGGATACCGGACACCATGCCCATGTTGACGAATGCATAGGTGAAGAACATCAGCGACAGCGCCCCCGCCAGCAATCGCGAGAACAACGTCGGCGCATTGGCAGCGATCAGCAACCCGCGCCCGATCAGCAGCAGATACAGCACCAGCAGGATACCGTTGCCAATCAGCCCGAACTCCTCGGAGTACACCGCGAAAATGAAGTCGGTCGTGCGCTCCGGGATGAACTGCAGATGCCCTTGCGTGCCATTCATCCAGCCCTTGCCGGCTGGGCCGCCGGAACCGATGGCGATCATCGACTGAATGATATGGAAGCCCTTGCCCAGCGGGTCCGAGGTCGGATCGATCAGCGTCATCACGCGCTGGCGCTGATAGTCGTGCATCATCGACCAGCCGATCGGCAGAAAGGCAGCGCCGGCCAGCGCCAGGCCCACTATCACCTTCCAGGACAGACCTGCCAGGAAAATCACATAGAAGCCGGCGGCCATCACCAGCAGCGATGTGCCCAGGTCCGGCTGCTCCATGATCAGCGCAACCGGAATCATCAGCATCACGCCTGCCACAACGAACTCCTGCCAACTGATGACGGCCTCGCGCTTCTGGAACCACCATGCCAGCATCAGTGGCGTGGCGATCTTCATGATTTCGGACGGCTGGATCACGACGCCGACGTTGATCCAGCGCTGCGCTCCCTTCTTGATGATCCCGAACAGGGCGACTGCGATCAGCAGCGCGACGCCAACCGTATAAATCGGCACCGCAAGACGCATCATAGTCTGCGGCGGTACCAGCGCGGCGATCCACATGATGATGAAGGAGAGGAGGATGTTGCGCAGGTGATCTTCCAGCCGGCCCGGAAAATCGATGCCGGCGGAATACATCGTTATCGTGCTAAGGGCCAGAATCAGGAAAACGATCAGTGCAAGCGGTCCGTCGAACACCGTGAAGTACGGTTTGATGGTCGGCCAGAAGGCGCGTTTTTCGTTCATGCCCAGTGCGGTTGGCATCAATCCCCCTCAACTTCAATGGTGGTGGCGGTCTTCTCCTTGGGCTCAGGCCGCTTGCCGAGCAGGTAATAATCCAGCGCCAGCCTGGCGATTGGCGCCGCTGCAGCCGCGCCGAAGCCGCCGTTCTCGACGATCACCGCCAGCGCGATGCGCGGATTGTCCGCAGGCGCAAATGCGACATACAGCGAATGGTCGCGATGGCGCTCCGCCATTTTCTTTGCATCGTACTTCTCGTTCTTGCCAATGCTGATCGCCTGCGCCGTACCGGTCTTGCCCGCGGAGACATAGCCCGCGCCGGCAAACGCGCGCGACGAGGTTCCCTCGCGTACCACGCCGGCCATCGCATGCTTCACGACATCGATGTTTTCCTGCTTCAGATTGATGCGATAGCTTTCCTTCGCCACCGTCGGCGTGTGTTCCCTGGTCACGCCGTCTTCGACCATCTTCACCAGGTGCGGCTTCATCACCACGCCGTTGTTGGCGAGATTGGCCATCGCATGTGCCATCTGCAACGGCGTGAAGGAGTTATAGCCCTGGCCGATGCCGACCGAGATGGTCTCGCCGGCATACCATTTTTTATGTTCCGGCCGCTTGTAGGCCGCGCGCTTCCATGCGGTCGAAGGCAGGACGCCGGAACGCTCGTTTTCGAGGTCGATGCCGGTCATCTGGCCGAAGCCGAAGGGCTTCATGAAATCATGGATCGCATCGACGCCCAGGTCGTTGGCCAACACGTAGTAATAGGTATTGCAGGACTGGACGATCGACTTGTACATATCGACGATGCCATGACCGCCCACCTTGTCGTCGCGGAACTTGTGATTGCCGAACCAGAAGTGGCCCGGATCGCTGATCGACTGCGCCGGCGTGCGCTTGCCGAGTTCCAGCGCCGCCAGCGCCATGTACGGCTTGAAGGTGGAACCGGGCGGATAGCTGCCAATCAGCGGACGGTTCAGCAGCGGCCGGTCGAGCGAAGTGTTCAGCTCGTCCCAGCTTTGCTGGTCGATGCCATCGACGAACAGGTTCGGGTCGAAAGTCGGCTTGGACACGTAGGCCAGCACGTCTCCGGTGGCCGGCTCGATCGCAACCAGCGCACCGCGCCGGTCGCCGAACGCTTCCTCGACGATTTTCTGCAGCTCGATGTCGAGCGAGAGGATCAGGTTGTGACCCGGAGTCGCCGGCGTGCGCGACAGCGTGCGCACCGCGCGGCCGCCGGCGGTCACTTCGACCTCTTCATAGCCGGTCTTCCCGTGCAGGATGCTTTCGTATTTCTTTTCCAGCCCTTCCTTGCCGATGTAGTCGGTGCCGGCATAGTTCGCGGCATCCTCCATTTCCTCGATCTTCTTGGCGTCGCGCTGGCTGATGCGGCCGATATAGCCGACCACATGCGCTGCGGTTTCGCCAAGCGGATACTGGCGGAACAGGCGCGCCTGTATCTCGACGCCGGGGAAGCGGTAGCGCTGCACGGTGAAGCGCGCCACTTCCTCATCGGTCAGGCGGGTGCGGATCGGCACGCTCTCAAAGTTCTTCGCTTCTTCCAGCAGGCGGCGGAAGCGCCGGCGATCCTTTGGCTGGATATCGACGATCGTTGCCAGATTGTCGATCACCGTTTCCAGCGGCGCCCCGGTTTTCGAAGGCGTGATTTCCAGCGTATATGCAGAGTAATTGCGGGCAAGGACGACGCCGTTGCGGTCCAGGATCAGGCCACGATTCGGCACCACCGGCACCACGGAGATGCGATTGTCATCCGCCTGGCTTGCGTAATCCTGGTGCTTGACCACCTGCAGCCACAGGAAGCGCGCCAGCAGCAATCCGAAGCAGACCAGTACGAACACGCCCACTACCGACAGGCGCAGGCGGAACAGATGCAGTTCGTGTTCTGTGTTCTTGAATTCGGTCATGTCTAACTTTACGGAATCGGCTAGTCGGCCTGTCCGTTACTACGTTCCCCTCTCCCGCAAGCGGGAGAGGGGGTTGATGGGTGCAGCAGCAAATCGGGATGAAATATCCGTCCGGTGGAAAATGCGGGCGCGCGAGCTTCCACATGCGCCTCCGACGAGAGCAAGCGCAAAAGCGGCGTCTGCCATGTCAGATCGGCCGCGTGTCATCCCGGTCGGTCGCGCGGCGTTGCGGCGCCAGCAGAATCATGGTTACCAGCGGCCAGAGCGCGGCAGCAACGACGCTCTCCATGAAATACAGCCAGCCCGGGAATTTACCGCTGACGGCAAGTCGCACCACCAGTTGCACGCTTTGCATCAGCAGCAGCAATGGCAGCACATGGGCCGCCTGCGTACCGACCCTGAACCACAGCACGCGCCGATGAATCATGATCGCGAAATATGACAGCAGCGTGTAGGACAGCGCATTCTCGCCGAGCAGCGACGCGTCATGCACATCCATCAGCAGGCCCATCGTGAACGCGATGCCGATGCCCACCCTGCGCGGCTGATGGATGCTCCAGAACACCAGCACCAGCGCCACGAAATCCGGAATGCCGATCCAGTGGCCCCACGGCAGCAGGTTCAGCAGGAATGCGCCGATCAGGCTGGCTGCGATGAAGAGCGGATTGGCGGGCAGCAGGATGTAATGAGGGCGGTTCATGGCGTGACCTTCTTCTGCACAGTTGCCGACGCACCCGGTACTGCCGCCGGTGTCTTCGGCGCCTGCGCCGGTGCAGGCTGCCCGCCGGCTGCGGCGGGTGCCTTCGCCTGCGGCGCCTTCTGCTGTTCCGGAACCGGCGCATTTTGCTCAGCGGACGTCGTTAAGACAGCCTTTCCGGTTTCCTTCACGTGTTCTTTCGGCACCTCCTTGGGCACTTCATTCGGCGTCGCCTTGCCGCTCTCGACACCCGGATGCTTGCCTGCTCTTTCCTTGATATCTTCCGGTTCCGGCCGCGGCGGCAGCTTCGATTCGGTCAGCAGGATCAACAGCTGCCGGTTGCGGTCGATGCCCGCCAGCGGCTGGCAGACGATGCGCGCAAATGCATCGGAGGACTTGCTTTCAACCTGCACTACCTTCGCCACCGCCAGTCCGGCCGGATAGAGGCCGTCGATGCCCGACGTGACGAGCACATCGCCGTTCTTGATATCGGCATTGGCCGGCATGAAGCGCAAATCCAGCGCGCCCGAGTGACCCTGGCCATAGGCGATGCTGCGCAATCCGCTGCGCACCACCTGCACCGGAATTGCCTGGTCCTTGTCGGTCAGCAGCGTCACCTCGGAAGTGAACGGGAAAACACGCGTGACCTGGCCGACCACGCCGACATCGTCGATGACCGGCTGCCCCAGTGCCACGCCGTGCTGCGTGCCGCGATCCAGCACGATCTTGCGCGTGAAGGCATCGCGCGCGTCGTACAGGA
Source organism: Pseudomonadota bacterium (assembly GCA_023420795.1). Taxonomy (GTDB): domain Bacteria; phylum Pseudomonadota; class Gammaproteobacteria; order Burkholderiales; family Burkholderiaceae_D; genus Noviherbaspirillum. The sequence goes on along the minus strand of JAEZVM010000202.1, from coordinate 4,650 downwards.
TTTCGCTCATCACCGATTTCACCGGCAGCCGTTCAGTCGCCGCCAGCAGCTTGCGCAACTGCGTGTTTTCGGCGGTAAGCAGCTGCACCTGCTGCAACGCCTGCGCGTTGGCGACCTGCTCCTGCCTGAGCGTATCGTTTTCCTTCTTCATCGCCGACAGCGTCGAGAAGTAGTCGCCGACCATGTAGGCCGCATCGCGCGGCAGCAGGGCGACGGTCTGAAGCGGATACAGCATGGTACCGACCACCTGGCGAATCACGGTCAGCGAACGCAGGCGTGAATCAGCTACCAGTAGGATCAGGGCGATCAGGGAGAAGAACACCACTTTGGCGCGGGCAGACGCGCCTTGCTTGAAGAGTGGCGGTGGACTGTATTCCATTAAGGCCTAACGATATTGCGGGAATATGACCGAAGGTCTTTGTCCTTTTATGCGCCTTGCGGGTGAACGGCAAGGCGCGACATGCAAGAGCTTACTCGTAGGAGAAGATCGAACCGAGCTTGTCCATGCGCTCGAGCGCCATCCCGGAGCCGCGCACCACGCAGGTCAGCGGATCCTCGGCGACGATCACCGGCAGGCCGGTTTCTTCCATCAGCAGGCGGTCGAGATCACGCAGCAGCGCACCGCCGCCGGTCAGCATCATGCCCTTCTCCGCGATGTCGGCGCCGAGTTCCGGCGGCGTCTGCTCCAGCGCGTTCTTCACGGCGGAAACGATGTTGTTCAGTGGATCGGTCAGCGCTTCCAGGATTTCGTTGGACGAAATCGTGAACGAGCGCGGGATGCCTTCCGACAGATTGCGGCCCTTGACTTCCATTTCCTTCACTTCGGAGCCCGGGAACGCGGAGCCGATTTCCTTCTTGATCGCTTCGGCGGTCTGTTCGCCGATCAGCATGCCGTAGTTGCGGCGGATGTAGTTGACGATCGCTTCGTCGAACTTGTCGCCGCCGACGCGCACCGAGCCCTTGTACACCATGCCACCCAGCGAGATGATGCCCACTTCTGTCGTGCCGCCGCCGATATCGACCACCATCGAACCGGTCGCATCGGAGACCGGCAAGCCAGCGCCGATCGCCGCGGCCATCGGTTCCTCGATCAGGTACACCTGCGATGCGCCTGCACCGAGTGCGGACTCGCGGATCGCGCGGCGCTCAACTTGGGTGGAACCACAGGGAACGCAAATGATGATGCGCGGGGACGGCTTGAACAGTTTGGAGTCGTGCACCATGCGGATGAACTGCTTGAGCATCTGCTCGGTGACGGTGAAGTCCGCAATCACGCCATCCTTCATCGGGCGGATCGCTTCGATATTTCCCGGCACCTTGCCCAGCATCTGCTTGGCTTCCTTGCCCACGGCCTGGATCGTCTTCTTGCCGTTCGGGCCGCCTTGCTGACGGATCGCGACAACGGAGGGTTCGTCCAGCACGATGCCCATGTTGCGCACATAGATCAGCGTGTTTGCGGTACCCAGGTCGATGGCCAGGTCGTTAGAAAAATAGCTGCGTAAAAATCCAAACATGTATTGTCCCGATGCGCACCACGGCGCGCTTAAACAGTGGAGGTAAAACCAGGTTGCCTGCGGCGGCTCAAAGTCTACGGTGCCAGCAGCGTATTAGCCCGCCATTCTACCTTATAATTTGTCCGAAATTTGTCGACGGAAACGCCAAAAAAGCCTACGAAATCCCTGCCAAATCAAGCGTTTTGACAAGCTTTTGCCAGAACAAGAATACATTTTGCTTCTTAAGAATTCCCATCCCAAACGGCCTGCAATATTACCCGATCATGTCACTCAACCTCTCCGACGTTAAGCGCCTGGCACACCTTGCGCAGCTCGATCTGAACGAAGATCAGGCAACCAAGACTCTCGACAAGCTCAACGGCATCTTCGCGCTGGTCGAACAGATGCGCGCCGTCGATACCAGCGGCGTCGAACCGCTGAATCACCCGATCGCCGCGCACCAGAACGACGTGGCGCTGCGCCTGCGCGATGACGAAGTCACCGAACCGAACCGCCGCGACGATTATCAACAGGTCGCGCCCGCCACGCAGGACGGCTTGTATCTGGTTCCAAAAGTCATCGAATAACATCCGCCGGCATCGCTACACATCTTATGCATACCAAGACCCTTAAAGAACTATCCGGACTGCTGCACGCCAAGCAGATTTCCGCGAGCGAACTGGCCAGACTGTATCTTGACCGTATCCGGCAAAGCGACCTCAACGCATTCATCCATGTGGATGACCAACTGACATTGCAGCAGGCCGCCGACGCCGATGCACGCATTGCAAAAAACGATGCAACGCCGCTGACCGGCATCCCGATCGCGCACAAGGACATTTTTGTCACGCGCGACTGGCGTTCCACCGCGGGCTCGAAGATGCTCTCAAATTACGTCAGCCCCTTCGATGCAACTGTCGTGAAACAGTTCCGTGCGGCAGGTATGGTCACGCTCGGAAAATTAAATTGTGATGAATTTGCCATGGGCTCCTCGAACGAGAACTCGTTCTTCGGCCCGGTAAAGAATCCATGGGACAAGGCCGCCATTCCGGGCGGCTCTTCCGGCGGTTCGGCCGCCGCAATCGCCGCCCGCCTCGCACCCGCTGTCACCGCGACCGATACCGGAGGCTCGATCCGCCAGCCGGCCGCATTCTGCGGCGTGACCGGCATCAAACCGACCTATGGACGCGTGTCGCGCTTCGGCATGATCGCATTTGCATCTTCACTGGATCAGGGCGGCCCGATGGCACAGACCGCGGAAGACTGCGCGCTGCTGCTCAATGCAATGGCTGGCTTCGATCCGCAAGACTCGACCAGCCTGGAACGTCCGGATGAAGACTTCACGCACGACCTGAACAACAGCCTGCAAGGCCTGAGGATCGGCATTCCGCGCGAGTATTTCGGCGAGGGTCTCGCGCCCGACGTGGAACAGGCGGTGCGCGCGGCGCTGCGCGAATACGAGAAGCTCGGTGCGACGCTGGTCGATATCTCGCTGCCGAAAACCGAACTGTCGATTCCCGTGTACTACGTGATCGCGCCGGCCGAAGCCTCGTCCAACCTGTCGCGCTTCGACGGCGTGCGCTACGGCCATCGCGCGCAGGATTACAAGGACCTGGCCGACATGTATCGCAAGTCGCGCGCGGAAGGTTTCGGCGAGGAAGTCAAGCGCCGCATCCTGGTCGGCGCCTATGTGCTGTCGCACGGTTATTACGATGCCTACTATCTGCAGGCGCAGAAGATCCGCCGCCTGATCGCGCAGGATTTCCAGAACGCCTTCAAGCAGTGCGACGTGATCATGGGCCCCGTCGCACCGACGGTGGCGTGGGACATCGGCGACAAGGTGGACGATCCGGTAGCAAACTATCTTGCGGATATCTTCACGCTGTCCACCAGCCTCGCGGGCCTTCCCGGTATGTCGATTCCCTGCGGCTTCGGCCAAGGCGAGAAGAATGCAAGGCGCCCGGTCGGCCTGCAAATCATCGGCAACTATTTCAATGAAGCGAAGCTGCTGAACGTCGCGCACCAATATCAACTGGCGACGGATTGGCATCAGCGCCGTCCGGAAGGATCATGATCTCTTTGCGCCACGCCCTGCCTCTGATGCTGCTTGTGGCAAGCAGCATCGCGGCTGCCCAGCAGCTGGAAACGCATTTTTCCTGCAGCGTGGCGCGAAACGAAGATGGCGAGAACGTCACCTATGCGGACAACGGCGAATTCCGCCTCAACGGCGAACGCATCGAAGCGTTTAGATGGGAATCGGCATTGTTCCGCAGCACGCACGGTTTCGACTGCAGCATCGATGAAAGCGACGGCTTGCAGGCGGAAGTGCGAGGTGAAAAGACAAAGACGACGTGGCGCGTTGCGCTGGTCGATCCGCGTGACGCGCGCAATCGGCGCGGCTTCAAGTTCGACCGTGGCATGAATTGCACGATCCGGCTGGAACGCGAAGGCGACACCTTGCATGTGACGCCAAGCTGCCCGGCGCTGTGCGGATCGCGCTCGAATTTTTCGGCACTGTCGGTGAACATGAAAACCGGCGAATGCCGCTATGAAGAATAAGTGAGGACAATATGCAGTGGGAAGTCGTAATCGGTCTGGAAACGCACGCGCAACTCTCGACGCAATCGAAGATCTTCAGCGGTGCATCGACCCGCTTCGGCGCCGAGCCGAACACGCAGGCCTGCCCGGTCGATCTGGCACTGCCCGGCGTGCTGCCGGTAATGAACAAAGGTGCGGTCGAACGTGCGATTCAGTTCGGCCTCGCAATCGGCGCGAAGATTGCGCCGCAGTCGATCTTCGCGCGCAAGAACTACTTTTATCCTGATCTGCCGAAGGGCTACCAGATCAGCCAGTACGAAATTCCGGTGGTGCAAGGCGGCACGGTGTCCTTCGCAATGGAAAAGGACGGCAAACCGGAAATGAGAACCGTGCAATTGACTCGCGCACATCTAGAAGAGGACGCAGGCAAGTCGCTGCATGAGGACTATCACGGCATGAGCGGCATCGACCTGAACCGCGCCGGCACACCGCTGCTGGAAATCGTCACCGAACCGGTCATGCGCAGCGCCGCCGAAGCAGTCGCGTATGCGAAGGCGCTGCATTCGCTGGTCGTATGGCTTGGCATCTGCGACGGCAACATGCAGGAAGGCTCGTTCCG
>JAEZVM010000169.1 GCA_023420795.1 Pseudomonadota bacterium | reverse complement strand
CCGGCCTGATCGGCGAGGGGCTGGCGGCGGCCTTGCAGAATCCGTGGACCTTGGGCGCATTCGCACTGCTGATGGTGCTGTTGTCGCTGTCTATGTTCAACGTTTATCAGCTGCAGGTGCCGGCATCTATTCAGTCTCGCCTGACGGAAGCCTCCGAGCGCCAGGCGGCGGGCAAGATGGCAGGCGTGTTTGTGATGGGCGCGATTTCCGCCTTAATCGTCGGTCCCTGCGTGGCGGCACCTCTGGCCGGTGCGCTGCTCTACATTAGCCAGACGCGCGACGTGATCATCGGCGGTAGTGCACTGTTTGCGATGGCTGTGGGTATGAGCGTGCCTCTGCTACTGGTCGGTGTCTCTGCCGGCAGTTTGCTGCCGCGCGCAGGCGCATGGATGGAGTCTGTCAAGTTCTTCTTCGGCGTCATGATGTTGGGCCTGGCGTTGTGGATCGTGACGCCTGTAATTCCCGGGTGGGTGCCGATGGTGGGCTGGGCGGTACTGGGTATCGGCTATGGCGGATACCTGTTATGGGCGAAGCAATGGGGCTGGATATCGAAGACGATCGCCGTGCTCTTTACCGCGTTCGGTCTGGTACAGCTGGTGGGCGTGCTCACTGGCGGGCAAGACGCGCTGGAGCCGCTGGCACATCTGTCCGCCGGCACGCACAAGGTTGAGTTCAAACGTGTCAAGTCTGTGGCCGAACTCGATGCCGCGATCGCGCAGGCGAATGGAAAGGCGGTGATGCTCGATTTTTATGCCGACTGGTGCGTGTCGTGCAAGGAAATGGAAAAGCTGACGTTTACCGACAAGCGTGTGCAGGATCATTTTGCCAACATGATGCTACTGCAGGCGGATGTGACGGCGAATAACGACGATGACAAGGCGTTGCTTAAGCGTTTCAAGCTGTTCGGGCCTCCCGGCATCATCTTCTTCGACAAGCAGGGGCAGGAGATTCCGGGTGGTCGGGTGATCGGCTATCAGAACCCGGAAAAATTCCTGAAATCCCTGGCGCTCGTTGCCGGTTTTTGAAGCCGTAACACAGCACGTTTCAAGGTCGAAATGAATGCGCCCGTCCTTACGGGCGCATTTTCATTGCTCGCTGTCCGACACCTTGTCGTGCAGATATCGCTTGCGCCGGAACAGAAACAGCAGCACCGTCACCACTACCGCCATTACCGCCATCGTGATCCAGAAACCCGCCCTGTTCTGCAGCAGCGGCATGTCGGTGAAGTTCATGCCGAAGACGCCAGTAATCAGAGTCAGCGGCATGAACAAGGCGGTAATCACGGTCAGCGTGCGCATGATTTCACTGGTCCGGTGCGCCATGGCGGAGAAATGGATCTGTACCGCCGATTCGATGGTCGATTCCAGCCGCTGCGCATGGTTCAGCACGCGCATGATGTGCTCCATCACATCATTGACGCGCACCAGCAATAAATCCGTGGCACGCCCGTTTTCGTAGCCCTCCTGATTGTCTACCAGGTAGTCGCGCAATTCCTGCATTGCATCGCGCTGCCCTTCGCACAAGTGATCGAGCTTGCGCAGTTCGATGCGCGCGTCCAGCAACGCGGTCCAGTCGTTGAAAGGACTACGCGGATTGAGCAGGGCACGCTGCCACCGGTCTATCTGAGCAGTGAGCGGCTGGCGCAGCGCCAGGTACTGATCGACCATGGCATTCAGCAGGCGCAGCATCAGTTCTTCCGGTGATGCTGGCGGCCGGTTGATATAGCTGCCATCGCGCTTGCTTCGCGGTTCCAGCAGGCGGTTGCGGGTAGTGTCGATAGTGCGGCTGTTCGGAGCGTGTACCGTTACCAGCGCACGATCCATCAACAGGAAGGTGACCGGCTTGGTCGCCAGCTTGGTCAGTGCCGGCGGGATCTTGCGCTTCTTGCTTGCTTCGTCTGCTGCCTCCGGTTCGCTGCTGCCGTCGAGCGCCAGTTTGCGAAACACCACCATCGCATAATCCTGCGTCGAATCGAAATACGACGGATGAGCGAGATTGACCGCGTCAGACAGGTGCGGGTCGTACACGTGTATGCTGGTCGCTCGTTGTACCGCATCCCGCCATCCAGCCGGGTCGGCCGCCACCTCGTCATGGGTCACATCGAGCCACAGAAAGCCATCGGCAGGCATTCCTGCGGCGGAGTCGGTGAGTTGTACAACGCGATTCGGGCTAAGGTGGAAAATGTCCATGGATGCATGCAAGGCGTCGGGATTGCCTTGGCAATGTTAGCCGAAAGTGCGCGGGGAAACGATTGCCGTGCGACGGCTGTTGCGAACCGTCGCACGGGTGGGAGCTTGAGACTTAGCCGAGCTTGAGTTTGCGCGCGACGTCGCGCGCAAAGTAGGTGAGCACGCCATCGGCACCGGCGCGCTTGAACGACAGCATGGCTTCCATCATGGTCTTGTCGTGGTCGAGCCAGCCGTTCTGCGCGGCCGCCTTGATCATCGCGTATTCACCACTGACTTGATAGGCGAAGGTCGGTACCTTGAACTCGTCCTTTACGCGGCGCACGATGTCCAGATAAGGCATGCCGGGCTTGACCATGACCATGTCCGCGCCTTCGGCGATGTCGAGCGCCACTTCGCGCAAAGCTTCATCGCTGTTGGCCGGGTCCATCTGATAAGTGGCCTTGTTGCCCTTGCCGAGATTGGAGGCCGAGCCGACCGCATCGCGGAA
>JAEZVM010000102.1 GCA_023420795.1 Pseudomonadota bacterium | reverse complement strand
GTGGGGAATGCCGTCGGCCCGCAGGATGGAGTCGGGGGCGGGCGGGAGAGACGGGGATGAGACTTGCTGTGCTGGCGTGGACATGGTTTTTCTTCCCGTTTTTTGGCAGTACTGGCGTTCTACGTGGCAGGCGCTCGGGATGACAGGGAGGGAACTTGGCGTAGCGTTCATGTCGCGCTCGGATATCCGGTGATTTCCTGTATCTGCTGATACAGCGGTTGCAGTCGGCTGTACATCTTCTTATAGACCCGCTGATACAGCGCGTCGTAGGTATGCCGATGGTGCGGCTGCGGCTCGAACACGCGGCCGATGCGCGTCATCGCGCCGATCGCAGTGTTGAAATCGGAATGCAGGCGCAGGCCCACCGCGGCGTTAATCGCGGCGCCAAGTCCGGAGGTTTCATAGACATGCGGGCGCGCGGTGGGCAAGCCGAAGATGTCGGCAGTGAGTTGCATCGCCGCGTCGCTCTGCGAGCCGCCGCCGGACACGCGCAGCGAGGTGATCGGCACGCCGCTGCGTTTTTCGATGCGTTCCTTGCCCTCGCGCAGCGCGTATGCCAATCCTTCCAGGATCGCGCGGTACAGGTGCGCGCGGTTGTGCACGTCGCCGAAGCCGATCACCGCGCCTTTCGCTTCCGGGCCGGGCTGCTTGATGCCGGGCGTCCAGTACGGCTGCAGCATCAGCCCCATCGCACCGGGCGGCACTGCATCCACCAGCTTGTCGAACAGTTCTTCGGGTGCGACACCGCGTTCGGTGGCCTGCATCTTTTCCAGGTGACCGAACTGTTCCTTGAACCAGTTGACCATCCAGTAGCCGCGGAAGATTTGCACTTCGGTGCTGTAGGCATTGGGCACGGCGGCGGGGTAAGGCGGTATGAAGGGGGTGACTTCCAGATATTTTTTGCTGGTGGTGTTGATGGTGGCGGTGGTGCCGTAGCTCAGGCAGCCGATATGCGGCTCCAGGCAGCCGGCGCCGATCACTTCGCACGCCTTGTCCGCCGCTGCCGCGACCAGCGGCGTGCCTGCCGGAATGCCGGTGTCGGCGGACGCCTGTTCGGTGATCTTGCCGATCACGGTGCCGGGCGGGACCAGTTCCGGCAGCATGTCGCGCGTCACTGCGAGCGCCTGCCATTTCCAGTCATGCGGCGCGGCCCATTTCTGGCGCTTGTAGTCGAAGGGCAGGTAGGCGACCTGCGAGCCGGTGGAGTCGATGAAGCTGCCGCATAGCTGGTAATTCAGGTAGCCGGACAGTAGCAGGAATTTGTCGGTTTTTTCCCAGATCTCCGACTGGTGCGCCTTGATCCAGTTCGCTTCCGCTTCGCCGACGAAGAAGTCGATGGTGTCCTGCACGCGCGCGAGCTTGAATGCGGTGCGCCACAGCGGGCCGATCTTCGGTACCTCAGTGGTGCGGCGCTGGTCGAGCCAGACGATGGCGGGGCGCAGCGGCTTGCCGTGCTTGTCGAGATTGACCACGGTGCCGCGCTGCGTGGTGACCGCGACGCCCCTGACCGCCGACTTCGGTATGCCGGATTGCGCCCATAGCCGCTGGCAGGCGGTGCACAGCGCCTGCCAGTAGTCGTCCGGATGATGCTCGGCCCAGCCGGGGTGTTCCGAGAAGTAGGCTTCCAGATGGACCTGCGACTTCGCGACGATATGGCCGTGCAGGTCGAACAGCAGGGCACGGATGCTTTGGGTGCCGTTGTCGATGGCGAGCAGGTATTCGTTGGACATGGTTGTGTTGAATATCTACTGTGTGAAAGGTGTGCGGTGAATGCGTGCCTTCATTTCGATGCCTCTATAAGCTGTCATTCCGAACGAAGTGAGGAATCTCCACCTTCGGCACGGCTGCGGATGCTTGAGATTCCTTGCTGCGCTCGGAATGACAGGGCTCGGGTGTACGTTCGTACGCTGTCTGCATGGGCGACGGCAGGCTGTAATGCTTCTGCCACAGGTTCAGGTACGCATCTTGTTCCTCGCCCCAGCGCGCGTCGTCCCAGCCGAGTTCTGGCTGGCAGATCGCACGGATGCGCGACATGAGATCCGCGCCGCCGCCGCGCAGCTGCAGGCCGAGGCGGGTGCGCCGCAGCAGCAGGTCGTCCAGACGCACCACCGCCTCGCAGCGCGCAGCCCAGCGCAGTTCCGCCCACAGCGTTTCGGTGCCGGGAATGACGGTAAGCTCATCGGCGGAAGACGATGCCAACAATTCGGCCGCGCGCTTGCCGTAGCGGCCCTGCAGCCGGCGACGCTGGAATGCGTTCAACCGGGCGTGGGCTGGCAAAGGAGATGATTGTTCGAATACTGGCCGCAGGCTCAGGTCCGCGCTCCATTCCGGAAGCAAAGGCGCTGCATGCTTCAGCGTATCGAGCGCGATCAGACGGAAGGTGGTGAGCTTGCCGCCGGTGACTGTCAGCAGGCCATCTTCCAGCCAGACCGCATGGTCGCGCCCTTCCTTCGACGGATCGGCCTTGCCGGTGTCGATTACCGGGCGCACGCCGGCATAAGTGGCGATGATATCGTCAAGCCCGATGCGAAGCTGTGGGAACTGCCAGTCGATCGCTTCCATCAGGTAGGCGACTTCCTCCGGCGTGATCGCCGCTTCCTGCTGCATGTCGGCCGCATGATCGACATCGGTGGTGCCGACCAGCGTCACGCCTTCCCACGGAAACATGAAAACCGGCCGACCGTCGTGTGGATGCATCAGGCCGATAGCCTGCGCAACCGGCAGCCGCCACGCGGGCAGCAGCAGATGGCTGCCACGCAATGGCCTGAGCTTCTGTGTGCCGGCGCAGTTCTCGCGCAGCCGGTCGGCCCATGCGCCGGTCGCGTTGATGACGAGTCGGGCCTTGACTGTGTGACGTGCATTTCCGGCGGCGTCGAACAGTTCCACGCCGGCGGCCCTGCCATTTTCCCGGAGTATGCGTTCCACCCGGACATAATTGGCGGCGACGCCGCCGGCGTCTTCCGCTTCCTGCAGAATGCGCAGCACCAGCCGCGCATCGTCGGTCTTGGCATCGGCATAGCTCAGGCCCCCGTTCAGATGCTCGCGCCGGATATGTGGCG
>JAEZVM010000043.1 GCA_023420795.1 Pseudomonadota bacterium | reverse complement strand
AAATGTTGCAAGACGCGGAAACAGCCGAAGGCTGACCGGAATTTCATCACCAATAACCAGAAACAACATGAATCGCCTTGCCCTGTATGCCCGCCTGATCCGTATCGACAAACCGATCGGTATCCTGCTTCTTCTATGGCCGACGCTAGCTGCGCTGTGGCTCGCTTCCGACGGCAAGCCGGACTGGATGCTGGTAACGATCTTTACCATCGGCACCGTACTGATGCGTTCGGCCGGCTGCGCAATCAACGATTTCGCCGATCGTGATTTCGACCTGCACGTCAAGCGCACCGCAGAACGCCCCCTCACCAGCGGCAGGATCGCCGCATGGGAAGCAGTGATGGTGGCTGCCGTGCTGGCACTGGTGTCGTTCGCGTTGATTCTGCCGCTCAACACGCTGACCAAGCTGCTGTCAGTCGTCGCCGTGCTGGTCGCCGCCAGCTATCCTTACTTCAAGCGCTTCTTTGCGATTCCGCAGGCCTACCTCGGCATCGCGTTCGGTTTCGGCATTCCGATGGCATTCGCCGCAGAACAGGGCGTGGTGCCGGCGGCCGCGTGGCTGCTGCTGATTGCGAACGTGTTCTGGGCGGTTGCATACGATACCGAATACGCGATGGTGGATCGCGACGACGACCTGAAGATCGGCATCAAGACATCGGCGATCACCTTCGGCCGCTTCGATGTGATGGCGGTGATGCTCTGCTACGCGCTGGCGTTCGCAATCATTTTCATCGTCGGCTGGGAATACGGCCTGCGCCACTGGTTTGTCGCCGGCCTGCTGATCGCCGCCGGCTGCGCTCTCTATCACTACATGCTGATCCGTGACCGCGACCGCATGCGCTGCTTCGCGGCGTTCCGCCACAACAACTGGCTCGGCGCCGCAATATTCGGCGGCATCGCGCTCGATTACGCGCTGCGCTAGAAGTCGCCGCACCATCCGGCTTGTCTCGCGCGACAAGCCGGACCCCTCTCCCCCTCCGAGCCTCTCCAATCTCTCCCCGTCCCTTCTCGTCCTCTCACTCCCAAATTCCGTCTGCTCCCACTGCTGGGCTCGTCCGGTCACTAGAGAAAAATCAATAGTCGGTTTTATTGGCGCCTAAGGTTTCAATCAACCGATTGCTTTGCAAAGTGCCGTGGCGTAGCTTCTTGCCAAAACATCCAATAAATAAAAGGAGCGCGCAATGGAGACAGGCCGGCCTTGGCTGAAGGACTATCCGTCCGGAGTTCCCGCAGAGATCACATCGGGCATTTACCGCTCGGTAACTCAGCTGTTCGAAACCGCATGCCGCAAATACAGGGATCTGCCTGCCTTCACGAACATGGGGCAGACCCTGAGCTATGCAGAGCTGGACAAGCTGTCGGCGCAGTTCGCGACCTACCTGCGCTCCCTGCAGGGCATGGCTCAGGGCGAGCGCGTTGCGATCATGATGCCGAACCTGCTGCAGTATCCGATCGCGCTCTTCGGCGTGCTGCGCGCAGGGCTGGTGGTGGTCAGCGTCAATCCGCTCTATACCGAGCGTGAGCTGCAGCACCAGCTGCAGGACTCGGGAGCGCGCGCGATCCTCGTGCTGGAGAACTTCGCATCGAAAGTGCAGAACGTGATGGCATCGACTGAGCTGCGGCATGTGATCGTGACGCAGGTAGGCGACATGTTCGATATGCCGAAGCGCCTGCTGACCAACCTCGCTGTGCGCCATGTGAAGAAGATGGTCCCGGACTGGAAGATCGACGGGGTGAAGCATTTCCGACAAGCGCTGCTGCTGGGTGAAAGAATGCGGCGGCCGGGCATCACGGTCAATCCATCAGATATCGCGTTCCTGCAGTACACCGGCGGCACCACCGGCGTGTCGAAGGGCGTGATGCTCACGCATGCGAACGTTGTCGCCAACGTGCAGCAATGCAGCGCGTGGATCGGCAAGACGTTGCGCGAGCGGGAGGAAGTGGTGCTCACGCCGCTGCCGCTATATCACGTCTTTTCGCTGGTGGCGAACTGCCTGACGTTCATGCCGCTCGGCGGCCTGAACGTGCTGATCACCAATCCGAAGGACCTGCCGGCATTCGTGAAGACGATGCGCAGCTATCCGTGGACCGTGATGACAGGGGTGAACACGCTGTACAACGCGCTGGCCAACACGCCTGGCTTCGGTCGCGACTGCGCGAGCGCGGCCAAGCTGTGCATCGGTGCCGGTGCGGCCATGCTGCGCCCGGTGATGGAGCTCTGGACCAGGACGACCGGCGTACCGATGGTGGAAGGCTACGGCCTGAGCGAAGCGACCGCTGGCGTCTGCATCAATCCGCTGGAGAACACCAGAATCGGCTCCGTGGGCATTCCGCTGCCTTCCACCGAAGTGCAGATCCGCCGTGACGACGGCAGCCTATGCGAGCCGGGAGAGCCGGGAGAGATCGTGGTGCGCGGGCCGCAGGTGATGAAGGGCTACTGGCGCCGTCCGAAGGAAACTGCCGAAGTGTTGTCTGCCGACGGCTGGCTCAAGACCGGCGACATCGGCACCATGGACGAAAACGGCTGGGTCACCATCACCGACCGCAAGAAGGACATGATCATCGTTTCCGGCTTCAACGTCTATCCGGCAGAAATCGAAGCGGTCGTCGCCACTCATCCCGGCGTGCTCGAAGCCGCTGCCATCGGCATTGCCGACGCACACTCCGGTGAAGCGGTGAAGCTGTTCGTAGTGCCGCGCGACGCGACACTGACCGTCGAGGACCTGCTGGCGCACTGCGGCAGTAATCTCACTCGCTACAAGATTCCGAAGCAGATCGAGTTCCGCAACGAGCTGCCGAAGACGCCGATCGGCAAGATCCTGCGCCGTGCCTTGCGTGACGCAGCAACCCAATAGCTTCCCGCCTTTTCGCAGGAGCCCTTTGCGCATATGGCAAAAATTGCCGCAAAGGGCCTTTCCCATTCTGGAGCACCTATGTCCGTCAATGAGCTGATCCGAAAAATGCCTTCGGTGGTCAATCCGGCTGAACGGCACCGTCAGCTTGTCATGGCAGCAGGCGCGACGGAATCAGTTGCCTGATCGCCCGCCCTACGACTTCGCGAAAGCGCGGGCTGTGCAGGAAAACGCCGCCAACGAGGCCGACAAGGCAACCAAGCACGGTATCGAAGAAGCGCGCCCGGATCAGCGTGCCGGCAACGCCTTGTCCCAGAGTTGCGGCCTCCGCCAGCAGGATGGTCAGCGGCGTGATGAAGATCGCGGCAAACGCATAATGCCGCACCACCGTAAACTCGATCACGAAGGTCAGCGCCATCATCAGCAGTGAAATGCTCCAGCGGTCGAGCGGCAGCATCAGTATGCCCAGCGCCAGGAGGAGGCCGATGCTGGTGCCGGCCACACGGTGGATTTGCCTAGTCCACACTGCGCGCAGCGAAGCGCCCTGAATCACGGCCAGGCAACTCACCGGAACCCAGTAAGCCTTCTCCAGCTGCAGAACCTGCGCCAGCGCAAGCGAAATGCCGACAAACGCGCCGATCACCACCGAATCGAACACCACGAAATCGAAGGTCGGCGCAGGCAGCGGCGCCACGAGCTTGGGAGGATACAGCCGCAAGATGTACACGCTGTACAGGAATGCGATCAGGCAGGCGAGCATGCTGCCCATCGCAATCAGCCCCACCATCAGGGGCAGCTGCATGAGTGTGATCGGAGAATATGCACCGATCGACGCGGCCATGATGAAAAACAGGCTGCCCGGCGGACCAAGGTTGTAAAAGCGGCAGACCATGGTGACCAGGATGGAAGTGATGACCAGCATCGGCATCATTGCCGGCGGAAAGAAGTGGCTCATCACGCCTGTCGTGTAGCAGGCGATCATGCCGAATGCACAGGCCATTACCGACACCATCCGGTGATACAGCGGCGTACCCGGCAGGTAGAGAAACACGAGCCCGCCCAGCGAAGAGACGAGGCCGTAATCCATCCGGCCGAAATACGCGCCGACCAGCAGCGGCAAGCCGCTCGCAAGCGCAGCCCCGACCGGCATCTGCCACATGCGGTCGCTGGATTGTATGGTCGCGAGATGGCGCAACTCCGCATAGATCAAGGCCTGCAGCCTGCTCCACCAGTTCAAGCGCATCATCGTTTGCCTTTGCGGCTACCCGGAGAATGAAGACGTTGATTTTAGGCGTTATCTGGAATGAATGACGGAGACCAGTGCGAGCTGCAATCGGCCGGCGCGCGAAACGCCGTTCGTTTTTTCCGCCAGTGCCAGCGCGTCAAAAAACTGAACCTGTCATTCCGAGCGGAGCGAGGAATCTCACCCGCTTAAACATCTGCAATGGTTTGAGATCACTACGCCGGGCACCCCCTCGCTGCACTCGGGATGACAATGGCGTAGTACGTGCATTGCGTTACGGCGTAACAGTACTATGCGACGCCTTTGGAGAAGGTAAAGCAGCTCATCCCACCGTCGCAATTTCAGCCAGCAGGCGACCGGGCGCCACCTGATCGCCAACGCCGACAAGCAGATTCATCAGCTGCCCATCAATCTGTGCAAGCACGCTGTGCTCCATCTTCATCGCTTCGATCACCAGCAACACCTGGCCGGCTTTGACGCTGGAGCCCTGCTCCACATGCATCGCAACCACCTGTCCGTTCATGGGAGAAGTCACACGCCCGCTGGCACTGCCGCGCCTGTCGCTCGCAGCGGCGGCATACGTGGTATCTGTCACCGTATGTTCCGCACCGTCGAGCTTGAAGTAATGCTGTGCGTCGTCGCAGGCGTGGATCACGCGATGAGTGCAGCCGTCGATGACAAGCGCCACCTCGTGCGTACCGGATATCTGCGCCTCCATCCGGATGTTCTGGCCGTCCTGCTCGACCAGCCACGCCCTGTCGGGCAGCGTAGTAATACGCACCGTTGCGGATTCTCCGTCGAGCATGAAAGAGCAGGCCTGCGGATAGGAAAAACTGCTTGCCCAGCCATGCAGTTCAGCCGGATAGCGTGCCGCGCCTCCATCCATGCGGCGCAAGGCCAGAATAACGGCGGCAGCGGCCTGGATAGACGGGCTATCGTGTTCGGCGACACGCTCCGCAGGCGGAAAATGGCGGTCGATGAATGCAGTCGTCGCCTGACCTGCAGCAAAAGACGGATGCCTCACACAGCGCGACAGGAAGTGCCGGTTGTTCTTCACGCCGAGCAGTACGCATTCATCCAGACCGTGCGCCAGCCGGCGCAAAGCATCTTCCCGATCGCGGCCATGTGCGATGACCTTCGCCACCATCGAATCGTAGAACGGGGGTATCGCCATGCAATCTTCCAGCGCATGATCGCAACGCAGCGCGGCAGGCGGCCGCCAGTGCGCGATCGTTCCGCTCTGCGGCAAAAAGCCCTGTTCTGGATCTTCCGCGCATAGGCGCACTTCTATCGCATGCCCGCCAACCGCAAGGCACGCGTCGATTGCCGCCTGCGTCAACGGCAATGCGTCTCCTTGCGCGACATGCAACTGCCATTCGACCAGATCGACGCCGACGACCGCCTCGGTTACCGCGTGCTCGACCTGCAGCCGCGTATTCATTTCCATGAAATAGAACTTGCCGTCACGGTCGAGCAGGAATTCCAGCGTGCCCGCACCGACGTAACCGATCGACTGCGCCGCCGTCACCGCCACCTGTCCCATGCGCGCGCGAAGTTCCGGCGACACGGCAGGAGACGGCGATTCCTCGATCAGCTTCTGATGCCGGCGCTGCACCGAGCAGTCGCGCTCACCAAGATGCACGGCATTGCCCTGCGCATCGGCGAAGACCTGTATTTCGATGTGGCGCGGCTCGACAATCGCCTTTTCCAGAATCAGCTCGGCGCTGCCGAACGCACTCTCTGCTTCCGAGCGTGCGGAACGCAGGGCCGCAAGAAAATCCTGCGCGTCATCGACTCGCCGCATGCCGCGCCCGCCGCCCCCGGCAGCGGCCTTGATCATCACCGGATAGCCGATCAGCGCTGCCTCCTCCAGCATGCGTCCGTCCGACTGGTCCGTGCCCTGGTATCCCGGCACGCAAGGCACACCGGCGGCCTGCATCAGCTTCTTAGCACCGGCCTTGTTGCCCATTGCATGAATCGCATCGGCTCCCGGCCCGATAAATATCAGCCCGGCATCGGCACAGGCCTGCGCGAAGCCGGCATGCTCGGCGAGGAAGCCGTAGCCCGGGTGAATCGCTTGCACGCCGGTACGGCGGGCGGCATCGATCAACGCCGCGATGTTCAGGTAGGACGCAGAAGGCTGCGAGCCGCCGATATGCACGGCCGCGTGCGCAGCGCGCACATGTGGCGCGTTGCGATCTGCATCGGAATAAACCGCGACTGTGCGGAAGCCGAGCCGGTGCGCAGTGCGCATGATGCGCAGCGCGATCTCGCCGCGATTGGCGATCAGCACCGATTGAAATCGTCCGGTACTCATGATTTCTTCTTGCCCGGCAGGATGTCCATGTATTTGCAGATGATGCCGAGCATGACTTCATCCGCGCCGCCGCCGATCGAGGTCAGGCGGCCGTCGCGGAAGAAGCGCGACACCGGGTTTTCCCAGGTATAGCCCATGCCGCCCCAGAACTGCAGGCAGGCATCCGGCACGATGCGCGCCAGCCGCCCGGCCTTGAGCTTGGCCATCGACGCCAGCTCGGTCACATCCTGCCCGCCGATGTACAGCTCGCAGGCGCGATGCACTAGTGCACGCAGGCATTCGACCTCTGTCTTCAGTTCCGCCATCTTGAAATGTACCCACTGGTTGTCGATCAGCCGCATGTCGAACACCTTGCGCTCGCGCGCGTATTCGATCGTGATGTCGATGCAGTTCATCATCGCCTGCGTCGCATTGGCCGCACCCCACATGCGCTCTTCCTGGAACTGCAGCATCTGGTAGATGAAGCCCTGCCCTTCCTCGCCGATGCGGTAGCGCTGCGGCACGCGCACGTCGTCGAAATGGATCAGGCCGGTGTCCGACGAATTCATGCCGATTTTCTTTATCTTTTTTGCTACCGTAATGCCGCGCGTTTTCATCGGCACGATGATCAGCGACTTGTTCCGGTAGCGGCCGTCCTCGGAGGTGTTCGCAAGCAGGCAGATCCAGTCGGCCTGCAAGCTGTTGGTGATCCACATCTTGCTTCCGTTGATCACGTAGTCGTCACCGTCCTTGCGAGCGGTGGTCCGGATCGCCGCGACATCCGATCCGGCTCCGGGTTCGGACACGCCGACACAGGCGACCGCTTCGCCGCTGATGGCGGGCGTCAGGAACTCGCGCCGCAATGCATCCGAGCCGAAGCGCGCAAGCGCCGGCGTCGCCATGTCGGTCTGCACGCCGATCGCCATCGGCACGCCGCCGCAGCGGATATGGCCGAGCGCTTCCGCCATTGCGACCGAATAGGAATAGTCGAGCCCCATGCCGCCGAATTCGACCGGCTTCGATACGCCGAGAAAACCCTGTTCGCCCATCTTCCGGAACAATTCCTTCGCCGGGAAAATTTCGGCTTCTTCCCATTCATCGACATAGGGATTGATTTCATTGTCGATGAAGCGCTGCACATTGCGCTTCAGCTCATGATGCTCGTGGGTGAATTGCATGGTTATCTCCTGATGTTGTTATTTAAGGCCGGGCAATGGCGAACTGCACCGGATTCAATTTGCGCCGCCGGGCTTCCTCGCAGATAGAGAGAGTGAAGGCCAGCACCTTGCGCGTGTCGCGCGGATCGATCACGCCGTCATCCAGCAGGCGGGCGGAGATGTGCGATGCGCTGGTCTGCTTTTCGAAGGTATCGATCACCATCAGCCGCATCGCCTCGATCGAGTTCTTATCCACCTCCAGTCCCTTGCGGCGCATGCTGCCTTCCATCACGATCGCCATCGTGTTGGCCGCCTGTTCCGGCCCCATCACGGCGGTACGCGCATTCGGCCAGGTGAAGCAGAAATCCGGGAAGAAGCCGCGTCCGGACATGCCGTAATTGCCGGCCCCGAACGATGCGCCGCAATGCACGGTAATGCGGGGCACGGTTGCGTTGGACATCGCCTGGATCATCTTCGAGCCATGCTTGATCATGCCGGCCTGCTCCGACGCCTTGCCGACGATGAAGCCGGTCGTGTTCTGCAGATACAGGAGCGGCGTGCCGGACTGGCAACAAGCCTGAATGAAATGCGTCGCCTTGGTTGCGCCGGCCGGATCGAGCGGACCGTTGTTGCTGATGATCCCGACCGGGATACCGCAGATCGCCGCATGGCCGGTCAGTGTGGCGGGGCCGTAGTCCGGCTTGAATTCGAGGAATTCGGAACCATCCACGATGCGGGCGATAACTTCACGCATGTCGAGCGGCTTCTTGTGGTCGGTGGATGCGATGCCCAGCAGTTCTTCCGCATCGTACAAGGGTGGCGCGTAATCGCGTTGCAATGCAGGCAGGTCGCGGTTCCATCCCAGCGCGGCCACCAGTTCGCGCGTGATGCGCAGCGCATCCGCATCATTCTCGGCAAGGTACTCGGCCAGCCCAGAAGTACTTGCGTGCATCTCCGCCCCGCCCAGTTCCTCTTCTGTGGCAACTTCGCCGGTGGCCGCCATCAGCAAGGGCGGCCCGGCGAGGAAGGCCTTCGCCTGCTTGCGTACCATCACCACGTAGTCGGACAGCCCCGGCATGTAGGCGCCGCCGGCGGTGCTCGGACCGTGTACCACGCTGATCACCGGCAGCCCGGCGGCCGACAGCCGCGCCAGCCAGTAGAAACCGCTGCCGCCGTAAATGAAGGTTTCGACCTTGTAATTGAGCAGGTTGGCGCCGGCGCTTTCGACCAGATGGATGAAGGGCAGTTTCTGCGCGAGTGCGATCATCTGCGCGCGCTGGAATTTTTCGATGCTCATCGCCTGCACCGCACCGGCATCGATGCCGGCATCATCCACGACGATCATCACGCGCACACCACTGACGAAGCCGATGCCGGCCATCATGCCGCCGCCGGGGATCGACTTCGCCGGATCGGGCTTGTCGAGACAAAAACCGGCCAGTGTCGAGAGTTCAAGGAACGGCGCGCCTGGATCGAGCAATCTGGCGAGACGGTCACGCGGCAGCAGCTTGCCCTTCTTTTCGAAACGTTCTCG
>JAEZVM010000415.1 GCA_023420795.1 Pseudomonadota bacterium | reverse complement strand
GAATTCCACCGCACCGTGTCGCGCATCATCGAGATGCAGTCTTCCGAGTACATGGAAAGTGACCGGCGCGACGTCGCGGAGTCAATCGCATGATCGCTAACATGAATTTTCGTCTCATTCCCGACCGGCCATCGATGCGGGGAGGGCATCCGCATCGATTGTTACTGGCTGCCGGTTTGATGGTCCTGCATATGTCGTGCGCATTCGCGCAGCCGGCAGCCGAGGCAACGGCTTCGGTATCCGATATCGTCGGCCGCTATCCCGCCGGTTCGATTCAATCTGTCGAGATGGCCGATGCTGCGCTGGCAGATACAGGCAGGGCGCGTGCCGGGATCGAAGTGCGTTTCTCTGCAGAAGAACGGGCATGTTATTCCAAGTTTTTTGCTGCTTCATGCGTGGAGCAGGCCAAGGATCGCCGCCGTGAGGCCTTGATGCAGTTGCGCAAGGTGGAACTGGAAGCAAATTCTTTCCAGCGGAAGGAGCGTGTACAGGAGCGGGACAGGGCCCTCGCCGAGCGGCAAGCGAAAGCGCAGGCTGACAGCCAGGAACGCGCGGAAATTCCAGTAAAGAGCAAAGACGTCGAAGGCCCGGCACTGGAGCGGAAGCCTGCAATACAGCTTGATGAGCAGCCCGTGCTGCAGGCAGAACGCAGCGCGCGGCATGAGGCGAAGATGAATCGCGTGCAGGCGGAAGAAAGCAAAGACGCGAAAAAACGCGCAGAGAACGCGGCAGCGTACGAGAAAAAAGTGCAAGCGGCGCAGGAACGGCAAAAGAAAGTCGCAGAGAGAAAAGCCAAAAAGGAAGAGATGCGCCGGAAAAAGCAGCGATCGCAGTCTACGGTTTTCTAGAGAAGAGAAATCGCGTCAACGGAGGCTGTATCGTATTCTTACCGCGCCTCGCTAAACGGCGCGTTTCATCTTGCTGGCCGTGTAATTCTTGGCTTCCTTTGGCGGCTCCACCAGCTTCACGATGGCCAGGGTGCAATTGTCACCGGAGCCGTCAGTCACGCGTTCGCGCGCCTTGTTGATCAGCATTTCCGATGCCTGCCGCGGCGAATTCATCGCGATTGCGGCGCCCAGTTCCACATCCGACAGGTAATGCCAGAGACCGTCGGTGCATAGCAAAAAGGAATCGCCCGCCTTCAGTCCGTCATAACGGCGCACGCTCACGTCCGGCTCGTGATCATGCGAGCCGAGGGCGTTCACCAGGACATTGGACAGGTGATGATGCTGCGCTTCTGCGCGCGACAGCCTACCCTCCTTTACCAGCGCCTCGACGTAGGAATGATCGATGGTGCGCTCTGCGCAGTTCGGGCCGTCGAAGCGGTACAGACGGGAATCGCCCACATGCGCCCAGATGGCGCTTTTTTCAGGTGTGACGACGAGAAGAACTACTGTGCTGTGCGGTTTCTTTTCGGAGGCGATCGCGGTCAGCTTGATGATGGTGTGCGCATCGTGCGCAATCGTGACCAGCATTTTCTCGATATTGTCGGTCTGCGGCGAAAACAGATCGAATGCCTGTTTCGCGCTACGGATCACCTGTTCGGCTGCCAGCGCGCCGCCGCTTAGCCCACCCATGCCATCCGCAACGACTGCCATCATATAGCCGGGAGCCCTTGGCGCGGCAAACAGCGCGGCGCGATCCTGTTGCTCCTTGCGGTCGCCTATGTGCTGCCCGGTGCCGGCTTCGATCCTGTATTGGCTCATGGGGTGGGATGAGAATAAACCGTTGGTCAATGAAAATTATTGCATTTCAAAAACCAGACAATTGTTTCTGTAGGCAATTGTTACATTGTTGGCAAAGCATTCAGGCTGCCCGCTCTGTACTGAAGCGGTGCCCTTTGACAAGCTATACGCCGTTCGGTTTCGCTCTTAAAATACAGCCTGTCGCACTCAATGCATAATTATGATCCCAATCGAAGACATACAGCGAAGAATAATCGAGCTGGAAGTGGAGCATCGCGATCTCGACGCAGTCATCGAACTGTTGAGCAGCGAGGTGCTGCATGATGAACTGCAGCTGCGTCGCCTGAAGAAGCGGAAACTGCAGCTCAAGGATCATATTGTCTTGCTGAAGATGCAACTCGTGCCCGACACGCCCGCCTAACCCATTGAGCAGAAGACATAGGTTTTCTGCTCGCCAGCCGCTTTGACAGAACTCGCTACCCTTCCTTCCGATCGCCCCGATCACGATGCTGATATCGAGCAGTTGTTTGGCGCAGATGGCGCCTTGGGCCAAGCTGTCGGCGGGTTTCGGCCACGCCGCTCGCAGACTGAAATGGCAAAGGCGATCGCTTCAGCCATTGCTGGTCAACGAACCCTGATTGCCGAAGCGGGGACTGGCACCGGCAAGACTTTCGCGTATCTCGTGCCCGCGCTGCTGTGGGGTGGCAAGGTCATTCTTTCGACCGGCACGAAGAACCTGCAGGACCAGCTTTACCTGCGCGATATTCCGACAGTGCGCAAGGCCTTACATGCGCCGGTGTCCGTCGCTCTTCTGAAAGGTCGCGCGAACTATGTGTGTCATTTTCATCTGGAACGGACGCTGCAGAATGGCCGCCTGACTGCGCGTGAGGATGTCGGGTATCTGCGCGAGATTTCCCGTTTCGTGAAGACCACGAGTTCGGGCGACAAGGCGGAGCTGTCCAAGGTGCCGGAGTCCGCTTCGGTATGGAATTTGGTTACCTCCACGCGCGACACCTGCCTTGGCGCTGAATGCCAGTATTACCAGGACTGTTTCGTGATGAAGGCGCGCAAGGAAGCGCAGCAGGCCGATGTGGTGGTGGTCAACCATCACCTGTTCTTTGCCGATGTGGCATTGAAGGATACCGGCGTCGCAGAGCTGCTGCCGTCGGCGAACACCGTGATCTTCGATGAGGCGCACCAGTTACCGGAAACGGCGACGCTGTTTTTTGGCGAGACGGTTTCGACCTCGCAGGTGCTCGAACTGTGTCGTGACGTGCTTGCCGAAGGCCTTGCGCATGCGCGTGACGGCGCCGACTGGGCCAAGCTGGTTGCCCCGGTCGAGAGAACCGCGCGCGACTTGCGCCTGGCCTTTCCGCAGGACTTCGTGCGGCTGGCGATTAACCAGATCGCGCCATCCAGCGTATTCTTTCCGACGCTGGAGAAACTGCAGGACGAGCTGGATGCGATGATCGCGGTTCTGGAGAAGCAGGCGGAACGGGCCGAGACGATCGAGCAGTGCCGCACCCGGGCGATCGAATTGCGCAACAAGCTTGCGGCCTGGGACAACGCGCAGGCGGACGACGCAGGCAAGGCCGATGCCGGGCAAGAGCGTGTTCTCTGGATCGAAGCATTCTCGTCGTCGCTGCAGCTGCACCAGACGCCGTTGTCGATCGCGCCGATATTCAGCAAGCAGCGTGAAGGATCGCCGCGCGCCTGGATTTTCACGTCGGCCACGCTTGCCGTCAAAAACGACTTCAATCATTACACCTCGCAGATGGGCCTGTGGAACGAGCCGGCGCAATCCTGGCCCAGCCCGTTCGATTACGGCCAGCAGGGCCTGCTGTATGTGCCGGACAATCTGCCGCAGCCGAATTCCCTGGACTATACGGACGCGGTGATCGATGCGGCATTGCCGATGATCGAGGCATCCGGCGGACGCGCCTTCTTCCTGTGCACCACGCTGCGCGCAGTCAATCGGGCAGCCGAACGGCTGCGCGAGGAATTTGAAAAGCGAAAACTGCCTTTCCCGTTGATGGTGCAGGGCGAATCGGGACGAACCGAGCTGCTCGATCGTTTTCGCGCGGCTGGAAATGCGGTGCTGATCGGCAGCCAGAGCTTTTGGGAGGGCGTGGATGTGCGCGGCGAAGCGCTGTCGCTTGTCATCATCGACAAGCTGCCGTTTGCGCCGCCGGACGATCCGGT
Organism: Pseudomonadota bacterium; assembly: GCA_023420795.1. Lineage (GTDB taxonomy): Bacteria > Pseudomonadota > Gammaproteobacteria > Burkholderiales > Burkholderiaceae_D > Noviherbaspirillum. Next base: position 7,077 of record JAEZVM010000415.1, on the reverse strand, counting down.
GCTGGCAGCGCGAATCGAAGCTTTGGAAAAGAAGGGCTTGAACGGTTTCATGCATCACCAGCTGCCGGAAGCGATCATCAACTTGAAGCAGGGTGCTGGCCGACTGATTCGGGACGAAACCGATCGCGGTGTGCTGATGATCTGCGATCCGCGGCTGATCTCGAAGCCATACGGCCGGCGCATCTGGCAAAGCCTGCCGCCGTTCAGGCGGACGCGCGATGCGAGCGTGGCATCCGCGTTCTTCAAGGAAGATGGCATTGAAGCCGGCTCGGAGTAAAGGATATAGCACGGGCTCTTTGAGTGTGAGCGGATGTGCTGCCCAATCAGGGGCGTACTGGCTATACTAATGCCATAAAGCAACAATAATTACTCTAAAGGCGTTTGAAGAGACTTTATGGCTAACCCTCCTGTTTCCTTGTTACCAGTGCGAGTAGGCGACTTGGTCGTGGGAAAGCCCCTGCAGCATGCGGTCTATGATTCGCAGGGAAAACTGTTGTTGGCATCCGGCCGGACGATTGAGAATCAGGCGCAGCTGAATGCCTTGATCCAGCATGGCTTCATTCAGGATACGGTCTGGGATAGTTTCATCAACCCGACAGCACCGAAGAAGCAGGTGTTGATGACAGCCTCCAAACGACCTACTCTCGCTGCGGCCGACAATGCCGCGGCAAACGCCGATACCTCGAATTCGAACAAGGATGTGCTTGTCGGCATGGACGAGATACGGTGGCATGTCGGCGAAACGCTTTACCTGCAGCCGTCGGACAATACGGCTCTTCGCTACACGGTGCGCCTGATCGGTTTCGTCAAGAACGGGACGATATTCGTGACCGCGCCCATGGTGGACGGCAAGCTCGAATTCATCCGTGAAGGCCAGACCTTCGTGGTGCGCGCGTTTGCCGGGAAAAAGGCTTATGCATTTGCTTCTGCAGCGGTGAAGTCGGTACATACGCCGCATCCTTATCTGCATCTGTCCTATCCAAAGGACGTTCGCTGCACTTTGGTTCGGCGTGGCGCCAGGGCGCCGGTCAGGTTGCCGGCATCGGTGTCCATGACTCAACCGGAGCGGACCGCTACCGCGGTATTGAGCGACCTGAGCGTGGGCGGGACGTCCGGAGTAATGAAGGAAGCGTTCGGAGAAAAGGGCGATACGGGACAAATCGTATTCAAGGTGAATGCCGCTGGCCAGGATGAAATATTGAACCTGAAAACCGTGCTGCGTTCGGTCTCGCCCTCGGAAAACGGCGAGGGCTTCAAGCATGGATTCGAGTTTGTCGATGTCTCCGCTCAGGAACGCCTGATCCTGTCAGCGTTCGTCCATCAAACCCTGGCCGAAGGGGAGTAAGCAAGGTCTTCTCCTGCGTCACCGGGCGCAGGAGAAGTAGCGGAAAGTATTTACTTCTGCGGCTGGATCACCACTTTGCCGGTCACCTTGCGGGCAGCCATGTCGTTCAATGCGCGCGGCGTGTCGGCAAGCGCATAGCGACCGGAGATATGCGGCCTGATTTTCCCTTCTGCCATCCAGCCCATCAGTTGGCGCATTGCAGCCTGATTTGCCTTCGGTTCGCGCTTCGCAAATTCGCCCCAGAACACCCCCACCAGCGAAGCTCCTTTCAGGAGCGGCAGGTTCAGCGGCAGTTTCGGAATTTCGCCGTTTGCAAAGCCGATCACAAGATAGCGGCCGCGCCAGGCGATGGAGCGGAATGCCGGTTCGGCATAAATGCCACCGACCGGATCGTAAATGACATCCGGCCCTTTGCCATCGGTTGCAGCCTTGATCGCCTCGCGCAGATCCTGTGTGCTGTAGTTGATCGTCGCGTCTGCTCCATGCTCCTTGCAGATAGCGAGTTTTTCATCCGACGAAGCTGCCGCGATGACGCGCGCACCGAGCGCCTTGCCGATTTCGATGGCCGCCAAACCGACGCCGCCGGCGGCACCGAGCACGAGCATCGTTTCGCCCGCCTTCAACTGCGCGCGGTCCACGACTGCGTGATGCGAGGTGCCGTAGGTGAGAGTGACCGCGGCGGCGGTATCGAAATCCAGGCCGGGCGGCATCGGCATGACCATCTGCTCCGGCACCGCGATCTGTTGCGCGAAAGCGCCCTGGCTAACGAAGGCAATGACCTTGTCGCCGGCTTTGAAGTGCGCCACACCTTCTCCGACTGCGCGGACGATGCCTGCCAGTTCGCTGCCGGGCGTGAAAGGAAGTTGAGGCGTGAACTGATATTTGTTTTGAATGATCAGGACGTCGGGGAAATTCACTCCGGCGGCCTGTATGTCGATCGCGACTTGGCCGGGGCCGGGCTTCACATCGGGCAGTTCCTCCACAACCAGCGTATCGGGTAATCCCCAGGATTTGCAGAGGATTGCTTTCATGACGTCTCCTTGTAGTTTATGGTTTAAAAAAGAACGGTCGTTTTATTCTAGGCATGTGCGACAGAATGTCAATATCGGAAGGGGATACGATATTGCTTCGGGTAAAATCTTTTTATGAAAATTCTTGTTAGTAATGACGACGGCTATCTGGCTCCGGGGCTCATCGCTCTAGCCAACGCCATGAAGCAGCTTGCCGATATTGTTGTGGTGGCACCCGACAGCAATCGCTCCGCAAGCTCGAATTCCCTGACACTGGACCGGCCGCTCTCGGTCTATCAAGCCGACAACGGATTTTATTTTGTCAACGGCACCCCATCCGACTGCGTGCACGTTGCGCTTACCGGAGGGCTGGCCTTCAGGCCGGATCTGATCGTTTCCGGTATCAACCAGGGCCAGAACATGGGCGACGACACGCTTTATTCCGGCACCGTGGCCGCCGCTACCGAAGGCTTCTTGTTCGGGATTCCGGCAATTGCATTCTCACAGGTCGAAAAGGGCTGGGCGCATGTCGATTCGGCGGCTCGCGTTGCGCGGGAATTCGTGGAGCGTCGTCTCGATTCATTGGAGAAGCCGTATCTGTTGAACGTCAATATTCCCAATCTCCCGTACGAGGAGATCAAGGGAATCAAGGCCACGCGACTCGGGAAGCGCCATGAATCCGAGGCTGTCATCAAGGCTCAGGATCCGCATGGCCGGGAAATCTTCTGGATTGGCCCGGCAGGCAAGGCCAAGGATGCAGCGGAGGGTACCGACTTCCATGCGGTCATCAATGGTTTTGTTTCGGTCACACCTCTGCAGATCGATCTGACGCATACCGCCCAACTAGCCGCGCTCAAAAAGGAGTTGCCATGAGCGGGAAGGACAGGCGCTTTCCTTTGCCCCTGTCTTCGGTCGTCGATAAATCGTCAAGAACGGCATCTGCCGGAGGGCGCGCCGCGAGCAAGGTTGCGACACCTCAAACGGCGACACAGAACGCTGCGCAGAATGTGACGCGGCCTTCCCGCGCAATCGAGTTGCAGACCAGGTCAGTGGCAAAAGCTCCATCCGTACCGCCCGCTGCTCCGCGTCCGACACCGCTCGTTTCCGATGCTATCCGGACGGCGATGGTGGCGCGCGTCGGTAAGCAGGGTGTCAAGGATGCCAAGGTACTGGCTGCGATGGACGCCATACCACGGCACATGTTCGTGGAGCCGGCGCTGGCAAGTCAGGCCTATATCGATGCCTCGCTGCCGATCGGTCATCATCAGACCATTTCTCAGCCGTACATCGTCGCACGCATGATCGAAATCCTGCGTGCCAACGCCAATGGTGGTGTGCTGAACAAGGTGCTGGAAATCGGCACCGGCTGCGGCTATCAGGCTGCCGTGCTGTCGCTGGTGGCAAAGGAGGTTTACTCGATCGAACGCATCAGGCCTTTGCATGAGCTGGCGAAGGCCAATCTGCGGCCGCTGCGCATTGCCAATATCCGTTTGCAGTATGGAGATGGTATGCTTGGCCTTCCGCAGGTGGCGCCGTTCGACGGCATTATCCTGGCCGCTGCCGGCCTGGAAGTGCCGCAGGCCCTGCTGGATCAAATGAGTATCGGCGGCAGGCTGATCGCGCCGGTGGGAGCGCGCCATCAGGTGCTGCAGCTTATCGAACGTGTAAGCAAGTTCGAGTGGACAAACTCCACGCTGGAAGATTGTCATTTTGTCCCGCTGCGTCCGGGCGTGATGTGAATCGGCCCGGGACGGCCCTATCCCGGCCTGCTGCTGACAAATAATTAACAGTATGAGAATGAGAAAAGCACGCTTCATATTCCTGGCGGTTTTGCCAGTCTTGATTGCTGCATGTGGCACGGCCCGTCAATCCGCGCCGGTATTCGATCGGACCGCAGGCGGGAAGGCAATCGAAGTCCAGCGCCCAGGGCAAGCGCCAATGCCGGCAACCTCCCCCAAACAGGCGGACAGTCGCGGCTATTACGTGGTGAAAAAGGGCGATACGCTGCTGCAGATATCGCTTGATTTCGGTCAGAACTATCGCGATCTGGTCGCGTGGAACAATCTCGCCAACCCGAACGACATCAAGGTGGATCAGGTGTTGCGCGTGCTGCCGCCGGAAGGCGCCGCGCAGACCGGCAGTGTGGCCACATCGTCCGGAGTGGAAGTCCGACCATTGTCCCCCTCTGCAGCCACGAATGGCACGGCGCCCAACAAGTCGGCGCCGCGCGGCGACAAGCGCCCTTACTCGGAGAGTGCACTGGCGGAATTGCAGAAGCCGGACGCCGGCAGTGCTGGTACGCCTGCATCGAATGGCGCTGCCAAAACGGAACAGGCAAAAGCGGTTGAAAAAATGCCGGAAACGCCACATGCATCGGTTCCTGATGATGACGGCGTTTCCTGGATCTGGCCCGCAGAAGGAAAAGTGATTTCGGGCTTTAGCGAAGGCAAGAGAGGGATCGATATTGCCGGCAAGATGGGGCAACCAGTGCTGGCGGCAGGGGCCGGCAAAGTCCTGTATGCTGGTAGCGGCATTCGCGGCTACGGCAATCTGGTTATCGTGAAGCACTCCAATAATTTGCTTTCCGCTTATGCGCACAATAAAACCATCTTCGTAAAAGAGGATCAAAGCGTTAACAAAGGCCAAAAGATTGCGGAAATGGGAAATTCCGATGCCGATGAAGTGAAATTGCATTTCGAGATACGCCATCAGGGAAAGCCAGTCGATCCGTCAAAATTTCTGCCCAATCGCTAAATGAATCGTAACCCTCACGATCCAATGGATGATGAAATACCGCCGGACGATGTGGCCGGCGACATTCCGTTGAACGTCGCGGAACAGTCGGATGAGCGGCTGGTCGATGATGCCGACGAGGCTGAGGAAGAAGGGTTGACGCCGGTCTCCGATCCGGTGGATGAACTGAAGACCGTACTGGCTGCCGAGCTGTCCACCGACACGACCCAGCATTACCTGAATCAGATCGGCGCTCGCCCTTTGCTGACGGTAGCGGAGGAAGTCCATTTTGCGACGCTGGCGAAGCAGGGCAATTTCGAGGCGCGCCAGAAGATGATCGAGCATAACCTGCGACTGGTCGTGTCGATCGCGAAGCATTACATCAACCGAGGCGTCGTGCTGCTGGACCTGATCGAAGAAGGCAACCTCGGCCTGATGCGGGCAATCGATAAATTCGAACCGGAGCGCGGCTTCCGTTTTTCCACGTATGCGACATGGTGGATCCGCCAGAGCATCGAGCGTGCGATCATGAACCAGGCACGCACGGTACGCCTGCCGGTGCATATGGTGCGCGAGCTGAACCAGATCCTGCGTGCCAAGTACCACCTCGAAGCGCAGCATCACGACGGCAAGGATGCGACTGCGGAAGATATCGCGCATCTGGTCGATCGGCCGGTGGAAGACGTGCAGGACATTCTCGCCCTGTCCGAACATGCGACGTCGCTGGATGCGCCGCTGGACAACGATCCGCAGGCAAGCCTGATGGATATGCTGCCCGGCGATGTCGAGGACGGCCCCGATTCGCGCGCCGAACACCATGAGATGACGGTGCTGGTGCGCGACTGGCTGAAGAAACTGCCGGACAAGCAGCGCGTGGTCATCGTGCGCCGCTTCGGCCTCGACAACGATGATCCGGCTACGCTGGAAGAGCTGGCCGCCGAGATGAGTGTCACGCGCGAGCGGGTGCGCCAGATTCAGCAGGAGGCGCTGGTCAAGCTCAAGCGCGCGCTGACGGCACGCGGTGTCGGCAAGGACGCATTGCTGTGATTCCGGTTCTGGTATTCGACATCGAGACGATTCCCGATGTCGCAGGCTTGCGGGTCCTGAATAACCATCCGGCATCCATGTCCGATGCCGAGGTGGCAGCGGCCGCGTTCGCCGCGCGTCGCGACAAGACGGGCTCGGATTTTCTTCCGCATCATCTGCATCGCATCGCCGCGATTTCCTGCGTGTTTCGCGACAACGAGGGATTTCGCGTTCGCTCGTTGGGAGGCCTGGAAGATCAGGAACCGAAGCTGGTGAATGATTTCTTCCGTATTGTCGATAAATACACGCCGCAGATGGTGTCATGGAACGGCGGCGGCTTCGATCTGCCAGTGCTGCACTACCGTGCGATGGTCAACGGCGTGACCGCCTCCAGATATTGGGAAATGGGCGAAGAGGATCGCGACTTCAAGTGGAACAACTACTTGAGCCGCTATCACACCCGTCATCTAGACCTCATGGATCTCCTCGCTCTCTACACCGGCCGGGCCAACGCACCGCTGGATGATCTGGCAAAGCTGTGCGGATTTCCCGGCAAGCTGGGAGTCGATGGATCGCAGGTCTGGACGCTGTTTCAGGAGGGACGTCTTAAAGAGATCCGCGACTACTGCGAGACCGATGTCGTCAATACCTATCTGGTCTATTGCCGGTTCCAGCTCATGCGGGGCGCGATGACCAAAGTCGCGTACGATGAGGAAGTGGCGTTGGTCCGATCCTCTCTGGCGGAGCTCGATGGCCCGCACTGGAAAGAGTACTTGGCAGCATGGTAGCTTGACCGCATATTCATCTGTTCTTATCCGGACCGCACGGGTCCACAATTCACTACTGTTTTTCATATGCAGCACAACACGATCGTTATCGAATCTCTCGACATGGATGGCCGGGGTGTCGGCCATTTGCAGAACGAAGACGGCACGCCGGGCAAGGTCATCTTCGTGGAAGGTG
>JAEZVM010000409.1 GCA_023420795.1 Pseudomonadota bacterium | reverse complement strand
TTTCGGACCGCATCGAAGCAGAGCGCTCCATCCGCGAGAGCGAGGAACGCTATCGTGCGCTGTTCAACGGCAGCAGCGACGCGATCTTCGTGTGCCTGCTGACGCCGGAAGGCCTCAGCAGGCTGGTGGAGGTCAACGAGATCGCATGCCATAGGCTTGGCTACTCGCGCGAGGAGCTGCTGGCGCTTTCCGCCGACGAGCTCGATGCCACCGGCAGCCTGGGCGATTTCCCGCTGATTGCCGAGCATGTGCTCGACAAGGGCGAGGCCGTGTTCGTCACAGAGCATCGTGCAAAGGATGACCGCAAGATGCCGGTGGAAGTGAGCGTGCGCGCGTTCGAACTGAAGGGCGTGCAGTATGCGTTGTGCATCGCGCGCGATATCACCGAGCGCCAGGCCATGGAAGAGGAACTGCGCCGGCGTGCCCACTACGACAGCCTGACGCAGCTGCCGAACCGGGCCTTCCTGCTGGAGCTGGTGAAGCGTGCGCTGGCGAAGGCGACCCGCTACCGGCGCCACTTTGCGCTGCTTTTCCTGGATCTCGACAACTTCAAGCAGATCAACGACACGCATGGCCATGAAGCCGGCGACCTGGTCCTGAAGACGGCGAGTGAGCGCATGGTCAGTGCGGTGCGTGCCTGCGACATTGTCTCGCGCATCGGCGGCGATGAATTCATTATCGTTCTGACCGAGATCGCCGGCGCGCAGGATGCGGATGCGGTCGCCGCCAAGGTGGCGTCCGCCGTCAACCAGCCTGTGCGGATAGGCGATCTCTCGCACGATCTCCAGACCAGCATCGGCATCGCCGTCTATCCGCATCACGGCGAGGATATCTCCTCGCTGATGCGCTTCGCGGACCAGTCGATGTATGACTGCAAGGCGGCGCGTCGTATCCGTCGCCCGGAGTGAATGCGGGCGCATTGCCAATACTGAAAGCGGAAGAGGCGGTACGCTAATTGCTTCTTCCAGATCTGCACAGAAATCCCGACAGGAGTTCTCACAATGAAGAAATCCATCCCATTCATCGTCGCTGCTCTGCTGGCGCTGGCGCACGCCGTTCCGGCCTCCGCCCAGCAATCGACGGGCAAGGGGCTTGGCAGCCTGTTCTCTTCGCCCAGCGAGGATGAACTGATCGAACCCGATCTCGCCTTCCGGCTGAATGTCTCCGTCAAGGACGCGAACACCATCGTTGCGGAGCTGGCGCCCGCAAAAGGCTATTACCTGTACCGCGAGAGGATCAAGTTCGCGCTGAAGGATGCCAGCGGCGTCGCGATCAGCGCGGTCAAGCTGCCGACCGGCGAAATGAAGAACGACCAGATTTTCGGCAGGACGCAGGTCTATAAGAAACCCGTCCCCGCCGAACTGAGCCTGACCCGCAGCGGCAAGGCGAACAGCGTGGCACTGGTGGCGTCTTATCAGGGCTGCCATGAAAAGCTCGGCGTCTGCTATCCGCCGATCGAAAAAACGGTCAATCTCACATTGAAGTAAAGGCAGGAGGCCCGATTCCCGAAATTTGGAATCCGGGCATGGAATTATCGAGAAATGAAGGAACGCATCATGAAGAAACTGATTGTCGCCGGCATGCTGACGGCTGCCTGCAGCTTTGCGTACAGCGCGGGCGAAGCGATCACGGTGTACAAGGACAAGAATTGCGGATGCTGCGAGGGCTGGATCGACCACCTGCGCGAATCCGGCTTCAAGGTGAAGGCGGTGGATTCGAATGACATGTCGGCGATCAAGAAACGGTTCGGCGTGCCAGAGACGATGGGTTCCTGCCATACCGGCGTGCTGGAAAAATCCGGGCAGGTCGTGGAAGGCCATGTGCCCGCATCGGCGATCAACAAGCTGCTTGCACGGTCGGACATCAAGGGCGTCGCTGCGCCCGGCATGCCCAAGAATGCGCCTGGCATGGGCAAGCTCGACGGCACGCTGGTCACCTACGATTTTGCAGGCAAGCCTTTCTCCAAGGACTGAACCTGCTGTTGCCGGCCGTTCAACGGCCGGCATTTTCCCCGCCCCGGCCGCAACCTCCGAGCCCATCGCCGGTCAAACCCCGACAACCAAACGGAGGCGACCATGGCTCATGAACAATACCAATCCTGTATCGACGAATGCTACGCATGCGCGACAGCATGCGACCATTGCGCGACATCATGCCTGAACGAGCAGGATGTGCAGATGATGGCGCGCTGCATCCGGCTGGACATGGATTGCGCGCAGATATGCCGGATGGCGGCCAGCTACATGTCCCGGGGCAGCGAATTTGCCGGCGCGATCTGCAACATGTGCGCGGAGATTTGCGAGGCTTGCGGCGAAGAATGCGCGCAGCACCAGATGGAGCATTGCCAGCAGTGCGCGGAAGCATGCCGCAGATGCGCGGCGGAATGCAGGAGGATGGCTTCCGGTGTGCAGACGAGAGGAATGGGGCAGGCGGCCGGAGCGACGGCGCATTAAATCTGCTTTTGCTGCGTGATAAAGACAAGATGCTTGCCACGGGCTCGTCATCCCGAGCACAGCAGGGGATCTCACCTACTCATGCATCTGCCCTGGCTTGAGATCACTACGCCGGGCACCCTTTGCTGAGCTCGGGAGCTCCGCCTTAATGGCAGCCCTAAATAAAAAAAGCGGCTTGCGCCGCTTTTTTTAAAGATCACGTTATTACTTGCTGATCTTGACCTTCGCAACCAGCTCTTTCAGAGCCGGTGCTGCCTTGAAGCGTACATTCTTCGAGGCCTTGATCTTGATGGTTGCGCCGGTAGCCGGGTTACGGCCGGTACGGGCTGCGCGTTGCGCCACCGTGAAGGTGCCCAGATCGGGGAAAGCGAAGCGGCCTTCCTTCTTCAGGTCTGCGCCGACAAAGCCGAACACCTGCTCGACGATTGCCTTTGCCTTAACCTTGGTCAGTTCGTGTTCCGCAGCTACTTTTTCGATCATTTCCGATTTGTTCACGATTTCTCCCTTATTAAAAACATTGTCAGAGCAATGCTGCCGAAATATAACGCATTTGCGTGCAGATGCGCCATAGGTATGCATGCGGTATGCGTTATCCGCAACATTCATGCGGGGGAAAACGCAGTGCAGCATTTCTCGACGCTGCGCTAGAGCTTTTTTAGCCCGACTGTACCTGTGCCAAGGTCGGGCCGAGATGCACAACCGTACGCAATGTACGGTGAGCATCGCAGGCACGAGATGAGCCGAGTACGGGCAGGGGGAAAAATGCTCTAGTTGATTCCGACCTTCCTCTGCTCGGCCCGAATGAACGCGGTGATATGCGCGACGTCGTCCGGCGTCAGCCCCGGCACCGGCTTCATGTCACCGAACTGCCAGTGATGCGCACGCACGCCGTTCTTCACCGCGAGCTGGAACGCGACGTCGCCGTGGTGCGACGGCTCGTACACCTTGTGCAGCATCGGCGGTCCCTTGTCGCTGCCCTTCAGGTCGGCGCCGTGGCAGGCCGCGCAGT
>JAEZVM010000408.1 GCA_023420795.1 Pseudomonadota bacterium | reverse complement strand
ACTGCGCGGCCTGCCACGGCGCCGACCTGAAGGGCAGCGACAAGGGACCGCCGATGCTGCACAAGGTGTACGAGCCGTCGCACCACGGCGACGTCGCGTTCCAGCTCGCGGTGAAGAACGGCGTGCGCGCGCATCACTGGCAGTTCGGTGACATGAAGCCGGTGCCGGGGCTGACGCCGGACGATGTCGCGCATATCACCGCGTTCATTCGGGCCGAGCAGAGGAAGGTCGGAATTAACTAGGGCTGTAAGACGTTCCGTGCCGCGTGGTCGAACACTTTCGCTAATGAGGTTGCAATGAACTTCAACGGACGGTGGGTTCCAATGGAGGTCATGGACGCGATCGTACTGCTGTGGTCGATTGCGGTCATCCTGCTCCTATTTATCTTGTTTCGCGCAATGCGGTCTGCGCGATCGAAAAAATCAGGGTCCGTCCGGCAGCAAAGACATGTGCACCGGAAGCGTCATAGTCGGCACAAATGATCCCATGCCTGTGCGCATCTGTGGGGCACGAATCGGGCAGGTGTGTGGGTGCCGATTGTGTCGAATTTTTACCAAGGATAAGACAGATGAACCGCCTGACATTCAAGCCAAAACACGACGTCCCCCTCAAGCGGGCTGAGCTGCTCTCTTCTGTCGGGGCCGGGGTGCTGGGAGCGGGCCTCGCACTGTTTTTTACGGATACGCTTGGACCGCATAAGCTCGCGATACTGATTTTTGGCCTTGTCGCTCATGCCGTTGGAATGTTCCGTAAGCATCAGTTGGAAAGGCAGAACAGCATTATCCGTGTCTGGTGGTCAGAAGCACTCTATTGGATTTGCTGGCTCGGTTTGGTCGGATTGCTGTTAATAATTGTGTTCGGATTCATATAGTGATGTCGCATGCCGCTGTAGGACAGGGTGGCAGTGCGTACCACCTCTTGACTTCCTAATAAGGGGACGGTCTATGACGAAACTGTCCCGGCCGGTGTCGATGCCGGCTGAAGGAGGCAATCAAAGTGGTGTTTTGTCCTGAAAGGAATATTGCAAACTTCATCTACGACCACGTTGTTCGACAATGCGGTGGCGCCGAGAAATAACCAACCCCGGGAATGATTATCGCGTTGTGGGCCTTTACTCAAATCCACCCGGGCTAACGTCCATTTGGACAATGTACCTTTAACTCCAAAAAGTACCTAATTTATAAACTGACTTCAAAAGAATCTCTATGAGTACATCCCCGCTTAACTTCCGTGAACTGACACAGTCTGTATCGCAGAATATCGATACCTTGCGCTGCGACATTCCCGATGTGATGAAGGGCTTCAGTGAAATGGCACAGGCTGCAACACGCGACGGCGCCCTCAACCAAAAGACTAAAAGATTGATCGCGCTCGCGTTGGGTGTGGCCGCGCATTGCGACGCCTGTATCGGGTTCCACGTCAAGGCGCTGGTGCAACTCGGTGCCACTAAAGCTGAAGTGGAAGAGGCGCTGGGAATGGCGGTATATATGGGCGGTGGACCTTCCCTGATGTACTCCGCCAATGCCGTGGCAGCATTCGAAGAGTTCTCGCGCGCTGCATAACTAATGCTCAATGTAGTAAGGCATTGTTTATTTCTTGACCTTCCAACGATGGCAGGGTTTGCAGTGAAATCATCCAGGCCGGCCATGATGTCGGCCACGGAGATGCCGAAGTGTTGTGAGTCCTTGCCCTTGAAAGGAGTATTGCTATGCAAACGACGCTTTTGAACGTAACCGGGATGACTTGTGGCAGCTGTGTCGCCAGAGTGACAAGCGCATTGGGAAAGGTTGATGGAGTGGGCCATGTCGGTGTATCGCTCGCGACCGGCGAAGCGACGGTCAGGTTTGACGAGCAGGTGACCTCGACGGAAGAACTGGTGGCGGCCGTGCGCAATGCGGGCTATGGCACCGAAGCTGCGCAGGCTGTGAAACCCAAATCATCCGGCGGCTGCTGTTGTCATTGATGGATTCAACGCGTACTCCGCGGGACAGGCAGACCGGAGGGCGACGTGCCTGCTCATATAAGAGGTATTGTTAGCTCGTATGGTGTAGCGCGACGCTACGGTTGCAACGGCATTCCTGCGAAGTGTAAGGGGCAAACTCAAGCACAACCCGAAGCGGCGGTCGCCGCGATAACGATGCCCGGTGTCTACTGCAGTACTATGCTGACCGTCTTGTCGATCGGGGGATAACAGACTCCCAGCTTTTCATGGCAGCCTTGATACGAGGCGACCAACGTGATGCGGTTGGCCATGGGAGTACGATTCAAGGCAATTTCGACCGGGACCGCTCTGCGATAGACTTCCGTCCTGCCAAAGATCTGGTCCGTTTTCATCTCGCCGGTTGGCAGCTTGACCGCATTAATGGCCACACCACTGGTGTCCTTGATTGTGAAACGGATCTTTTCCCGATACAGATAGTAGCCCTTGGCGGGCAGCAACTCTGCAACCAGAGTGTTTGGTCCCTTGACGGACACCTTCATTTGAAATGCCTGGTCCGGCTCAATCAGTTCGTCTTCCTTGGTGCTGGAGAATAGACCGGCCAGCCCCTTTTGCATTCCGGATGTCGCAGACTGCTGTGCTGCTGCTGTGGAGGCCAGACCGAGCATCATGGTTGCCAAAACGGCGAGTTCAAGTCGTTTCTTCATTTCGAGGTGTAAAGGCGGTGTTTCAGCCGTTCATTGTGGGAAGTAATCCGTGCGCAGCCAGAGCGCTGTGGCGTCGAACGCGGCGAGGTGCGGCACGTTCCTCCAGGTTGCGCGGGAGAAAAGTAGTTGTGAAAATCCGGTGACGCCTCAGTTGTTTATGTCTGCTGGCGATCATAGATAAAGGTGCAGCGACGGGCACCGCGCGCAATCGTGTTCGGCAGCTCCGCGCCGCGATGAAAGCGCATTTCTGGCGAATATTCATTGAACACCGTTTCATCCGAGCGGCAGAATGCCTCGGTCAAGCCGGCATTCCCCATGTCATGGAACGCTTCGAAGAAACGGCAGCGCGTGATATGTAGTGTGACCTGATTATCGGAATGGAAAATGCCGTCGTTTTCGTTGTTGCGGATGAATCCTTCTGTGATCTGCGCTTCATGTTCGCGATGGAACCAGTCCCACGGGCGCGGCTGCCCGGGTGGCGGCAGGTAGGCCTGGCGCTGCACTGCATTCCCGAGTTCGAAAATGAACGCATGGGTGACATGAAAGGCAACCTGCTCACCCAGACGCTCACGTAGCATGTTGTACAGAACGCCTACCAGCAGGAAGGTTCGTTTTACTTCGGTTAGCCCGGCATCGTCGTTTTGCCGCGCAAATCTTTTTCGGTAGTGCGGCGCCTTCACCAGCATCCCCAGTACGAACGGTATGCGTCGCCAGCCGAGTACCGGCTTGAGCAAGCGACTCAACAGCGCCGGCACCACACGGATAAGTATGTTCAGGCGGCGCCGCCTTTCCAGCCCTGCATCGAGGATTCGATTCCCAGGAGTCGTACGCATATGGGGCCTTATTAGTCGTCTTTTCTTTCGGCGGAGGTTCGGTGGCTATGGCCGCCATGTCCACCGTGGCCGCCGTGACCGAAGATATGCATCAGCGGGCAGAGCAGCAACAGCAGGTACGGCCAGCCGCCGAGCACATGCGCCCAGTGCTCACGCAACAGATAAAACGCGGCAATCGCCGCCAGCATGATGACGACCACGCCGGCTGTGGAGCGCCAGAAAGGCGGCGCTTTCTGTTCACCTGGCTGCGCAGTGTGCAATTCGTGATGGTGCATGACAAGCTCCTTGACTATCAGATTGTTAAACGACTATGCCAGGCTTCCCAACGTATCGGCAGAGATCGCCTGTGTTACGCCGAAATCGGCGATCTTTTTGAGGATGCCGAGATCGTCGCCGAACCGGCACAGCGCATCGCAGTGTTCCTTCAGCAGCTCGAATGGAATGTATCCAAGCGGGAAGCCCGATTCGGTATCGCGTAGGGCAGGGCGGCTCATTTGCGCCATGACTTCCTGTTTGCGCTTGCCCGGCGCGACCAGGTAAAAATGACAGTTCTGGTGCGGCAGCGACCGAGCCAGATCCTTCATGCGCAGAATGCCGGAATAAATCGACGTGCTCTTTTCAATCTCGAATGCACACATGATCTGCGCGCCGTCAGCACTAAGCCAGATCACATCGATTAGGCCGATCGTGCTTGCCACCTCGGCCGATGCGCCGAAATCAGGTAGTTTGTCGGTGGTAAGCAGCGCAAACGCTTCGCCATGACAGGAACGATGCCGATCGTTGCGCGCCACATAGACTTTGTATTTCAGCGCACGGCCGATGCGAATCAGCATGTGCTGAACTTGCGTGTGCTCGGAGTCCTCGCGCTGTTGCTCGATCACTTGCTGATGACGTTTCTGGGCCAGCTTTTCCGCATTGACTTGCAGCGTTCGCAATGCCACGTCGGCATTGTCGGCAATGATCAGCCGTCCGCTGCCGATTTCGAACAGCAGCCCGGCGATGGCGCCCAGGTCTTTCGACAGGAGACTCCGATGCGCGAGATTGGCTTGCACGACCGCTTCCCGCATCGACAGATAGCTGGGCCAGGAACCGAGCTTGAGCCTGGTGCCGAACAAGGCGTTGAAACCGTTGAGGATGGCGGTGTTGAATGGCGGGATCAGCGTCGGATGCAGAAAATACACGATGCTTGCGACCGCCGGTCCCAGTCCCTTGATGTTGGCGGCCGCCAGGCGGCTGATTTCATCAAGCAGTTGCTCCTCGCGCGTCGCGTTCAGACAGGCATGCAGGAATGCGCCGAATTTTTGCTTGTTGGATTCATTTTCGTAAATGTCCGGGATACGCAGCTTCGGTTTCCAGTAAAAGGGATGCGCAGCACCTTCGAACACCTGCTGTTGCTCGGTAATCGCAATGAGGACGGTTTCCAGCGGCGAGCCGCGGAAGTCATTGCCGAAGGTCCCGGCGGCGATCGCGTCGACCGTGTCGCGCACGCCGCGACGGATGGCGCCGAATGCCTTCATGCGTTCTTCGCCGCCGATGAACCAGGTGTTATAGACCGATTCGGGATCGGCCTTATAGCGCTCGACCAGGGTGGGCATGGCAGATGGCAATGTAGTGAGTGGGGTAGAGGACATCGAGATGGCTTATCGGTTAACGTGGTTTTTGATTCGGCGCGACCCTACTTTCCGGTTCCGCGAAGCCGCAGCGCGTTGGTGATGACCGAGACGGAACTTAGGCTCATCGCCAGCGCCGCGATGATCGGGGACAGCAGCTGGCCAGTGAACGGATACAGCAGGCCGGCCGCCAGAGGAATACCAAGCGCGTTATAGACAAAGGCAAACCCCAGGTTCTGCCGCATGTTGCGCACGGTCGCGACGGAAATCTCCCGGGCGCGGGCAATGCCGCGCAAATCTCCCTTGACTAGCGTCACGTGGGCGCTGTTCATTGCCACGTCGGTACCGGTGCCCATCGCAATGCCGACATTGGCCTTGGCCAGCGCCGGCGCATCGTTGATGCCATCGCCCGCCATCGCCACGATCCTCCCTTCCGACTGGTAGCGTTCCACCAGGTTGAGCTTGTCCTGCGGCTTGACCTCGCCATAGACCTCGGAGATGCCGAGCTTGCCTGCCACTGACCTTGCAGTGGTGACGCCATCGCCAGTGGCCATGACCACGGTGAGGCCGGTATGTTTTAGCAAGTCCAGCGCTTCCTGGGTGGTCGCCTTGATTGGATCGGAAACGGCCACCAGCCCCACTAGCTGGCCGTCGGCCGCCAGATACATGACGGACGCGCCTTCGCCGCGCAAGCCTTCGGCTTCGCCGCTCAGTGCATGCCAGTCAACGTTTTCGTCATCCATCAACTTGGTATTGCCCAGCGCAATGCGATGGCCAGCGACCACGCCGCGCACGCCGATGCCGCTGGACGACTCGAATGACTCCGGCTTGTGCAGTTCAATTCCGCGCTGACGCGCCTCGGCGACAATGGCCTGCGCCAGCGGATGCTCGCTGCCCTGGTCGATACTGGCGGCGGCCACCAGCACGTCCTGTTCGCTGAAGCCGGAAGCCGGGATCACCCGGTCGAATGCTGGTTTGCCTTCGGTCAAGGTGCCGGTCTTGTCCACGATCAGCGTATCGACCTTCTTGAAGCCTTCGATGGCAGCCGCATCCCGGAACAGCACTCCCTGGGTGGCCGCGCGCCCGGTCGCCGCCATGATCGACATCGGTGTGGCCAGCCCTAGGGCGCAGGGGCAGGCGATGATGAGGACCGCCACCGCATTGACGAAGCCATATACCCAGCTGGGCGCGGGGCCGATCAAGCCCCAGACGACGAAGGTGATCAGCGCGATCACGGCGACAACGACCACGAAATAGCCGGCGACCACGTCCGCCAGCCGTTGCATCGGCGCGCGCGAGCGCTGCGCCTGCGCCACCATCTGCACGATTTGCGACAGCATGGTTTGCGAGCCCACCACTTCCGCGCGCATCACCAAGCTGCCGCTGGTATTGAGCGTAGCGCCAATGACCTTGTCGTCCGGCCGCTTGGTGATCGGGATCGGCTCGCCGGTCAGCATGGATTCATCGACCGCACTTTCGCCTTCGAGCACGATGCCATCGACCGGCACTTTCTCGCCGGGGCGGATCCGCAGCATGTCGCCGATATGCACATGCGTGAGCGGAATATCCTCTTCCGTGCCGTCCTGATGAATGCGGCGCGCCGTCTTGGGGGAGAGGCCGAGCAGGGATTTGATCGCGGCGGAGGTTTGCGACCGCGCCCGCAACTCCAGGATCTGACCGAGCAGCGTCAGCGAGACGATGACGGCGGCCGCCTCGAAATAGACGCCGACCCGGCCCTCCTGAAGGAAGGTCGCGGGGAACAGCTCAGGGGCAATCGTGGCGACGACGCTGTAGGCATAGGCGGCTGCGACACCCAGTCCAATCAGTGTCCACATGTTCGGGCTGCGGTTGACGATCGATTGCACGCCGCGCGTAAAGAACGGCCATCCCGCCCAC
>JAEZVM010000248.1 GCA_023420795.1 Pseudomonadota bacterium | reverse complement strand
GGGCATGGCGTCGATCTGATTCCGGCGGTACTGCTGGGCAGCGTGTTTTCCGCCGCATTGATGCTGCCGCTCGCATGGCCGCTGCAGGCATCGCTGCACGACATCGGGATTCTTGCGGTGCTCGGCTTTTTTCAGCTGGGACTACCCTGCATGCTGATGGTGCATGCGGCGAAGAGTTTGTCTGCGCCGGAAGTATCGCTGCTGGCCTTGCTCGAAGTATTGCTCGGACCGCTATGGACATGGCTTGGTGCTGGCGAGGTGCCAGCACGGGAAACGCTGATTGGCGGAGCCGTGGTGCTGACCGCGCTGGTATTTAATGAAGTGGCGGGAATGCGCAGAACGGCAGTTGTGCGCGAAGCGGCGCGCTAGCAGATTCCGCTGCGGGAGCAGCTATTATCCCCGGCCTCTTGCCGTGAAGAGGACGGGGACATCGCCTGACTCGCGTTAAACGGCGATCGACTCTTCGGACGCCTGCGGCACAGCTTTCTGGGTTTTCAGCACATCGGCAATCGCTGCGAACAGCTGATCGATCTGATCCTTTTCGATGATCAGCGGCGGCGACAGCGCGATGATGTCGCCGGTGGTGCGGATCAGCACGCCCTTGTCCCAGAAGCAGCGCTGGAACACGTCATACGCGCGCGCAGTCGGTTTGCCCGGCACGCTTTCCAGCTCGATGCCGCAGACCAGTCCGAGATTGCGGATATCCTTCACGTAGGGCAGTCCCTTCAGATTGTGCGCGGCTTCCTCGAAATACGGCGCCATTGCCGCGGCGCGGTCGAACAGGCCTTCATCCTTGTACACCTCCATCGTTGCAATGCAGGCGGCTGCCGCCAGCGGATGGCCGGTGTAGGTATAGCCATGGAAGAACTCGATTGCATTTTCCGGCGCGGCGTCCATGAATGCGTCGTGAATCTCCTGGCGCACGATTACCGCGCCCATCGGCACGGCGGCGTTAGTCATGCCCTTCGCGCAAGTGATCATGTCCGGCACCACGCCGAAGAAATCGGCGGCGAATGCAGCACCGAGGCGGCCGAAACCGGTGATGACTTCATCGAAAATCAGCAGGATGCCGTACTTGTCACATATCGCGCGCAGCTTCTGCAGATAGCCTTTCGGCGGCAGGATCACGCCGGTTGAACCCTGGATCGGCTCGACGATGACGGCGGCGACCGTTGCCGGGTCGTGCAGCGCCAGCAGGCGTTGTTCCAGTTCATCGGCCATGTCGGCGCCATGCTCCGGCAGGCCGCGCGAGAAGGCGTTCTTCGCTATGTCGAGCGGATGACGCAGATGATCGACACCGGCCAAGGTCGGGCCGAAGTGTTTGCGGTTGCCGGCGATGCCGCCGACCGCAATGCCGCCGAAGCCGACGCCGTGGTAACCGCGCTCGCGGCCGATCAGACGGGTACGCAGGCCGTCGCCGCGCATGCGGTGATAGGCAAGCGCGATCTTCAGCGCGGTATCCACCGCTTCCGAACCGTCATTGCAGAAGAACACGCGGTTCAGGCCTTCCGGGGCGATCGAGGCCAGCGCGGTCGCGGCTTCGAACACCTTCGGGTGGCCCATCTGAAAAGTTGGGGCGAAATCCATCGTTGCGGCCTGTTGTTGGATTGCGGCGGTAATCTTTGGATGGCAATGCCCCGCATTGACGCACCACAGTCCGGCGGTGCCGTCGAGAATCTTGCGGCCGTCGTCCGAGGTGTAATGCATGCCAGACGCGGCGGCAAGCAGGCGGGGCCGAGACTTGAACTGTCGATTTGCCGTGAACGGCATCCAGAAATGGGATGTATCTACGGAGTTAGACATCTTTTCTGTTCCCTCGTGGAGAAAGGTTGGGATAGAGACAGTGCCGCCTCGTTGTTGGCGGACACGCTTGTTGAACCATGCCGGTAAAATACCGGCCTATTATGAGCCGCACGCAAAAAAACGCCAAGTTGCAGACCCTGCCTCCACGCCGCATCTCCGTCGCCCCGATGCTCGACTGGACGGATCGTCATTGCCGCATGTTTCACCGGCAGATCACGCGCCATACTTGGCTGTATACCGAAATGGTAACTACCGGCGCATTGCTGCACGGCGATGTCGCGCGTCATCTCAATTTCAGTTCGGAAGAGCATCCCGTTGCACTGCAGCTCGGCGGCAGCGAACCGGCCGACCTGGCAAAGAGCGCCAGACTGGGCGAGCAATGGGGCTACGATGAAATCAACCTCAATTGCGGCTGCCCATCGGAGCGAGTGCAGAAGGGCGCGTTCGGTGCCTGTCTGATGGCGGAACCGCAGCTGGTAGCCGATTGTGTCAAGGCAATGCGCGATGCGGTATCGATCGACGTCACTGTGAAGCATCGAATCGGGATCGATCACGTCGAATCCTACGATTTTGTGCGCGACTTCGTCGGCACCATTGCAGAGGCAGGATGCGAGACCTTCATCGTGCATGCGAGGAATGCGATCTTAAAAGGCCTGAGCCCGAAGGAGAATCGCGAAATCCCTCCGCTGAAATACGATTATGCATACCAGCTCAAGCGTGACTTTCCGCAACTTGAAATCATCCTCAACGGCGGCATCAAGACGCTGGAGGAAATCGACGCGCATCTGGAGCATATCGATGGCGTGATGATCGGTCGCGAGGCTTATCACAATCCCTACCTGATGGCGGCCTTTGATGCCCGCTACTACGGCGACGAGGCTCCGCTGAAATCACGTGCCGAAGTGCTGCAGGCAATGGTGCCGTACATCAGTGAACAGCTGACCCTGTACGGGAAAAAGGAGCTGCCCGGTGGAGGGCTGCGCCTGAACAGCGTTGTGCGCCACATGCTTGGTCTGATGACCGGCCTGCCGGGAGCACGCGCATTCCGCCAGACCTTGTCCGATTCCCGGAAACTCGCTGCCGGCGATCCGGCGCTATTGCTGGAGGCGCTTTCCCGCATCCAGCACTGGCAGCCTGAACGAATCGCCCTGGAAGAACGATGATCAAAATTGCAGCGGCGGCGCGCGAAAATTTCCCTTCCGCAGTACAATCGGAATCCTAAGCAAAGTACCTAAACTAAAAAACTTTGTTTGGCATGTTATCCCGCTGCTGCATTTTTCTTTTGCGTTGCAGCAGTTTTGCCGATTTCATGGATCTGGTGTCGTGGCGCTCCCGCCAGCAGTTTTGCTGAAGGCGGCGTGATGCCGGCGTGTCTAATAACTTCATCCTTCAGGAGAACAGATGGAACGTCGTTCGTTTCTAAAAAAAGCAGCCGTTGGCGTCTCCGCTGGCGCCGTCGCCGCGCCCGCACTGGCGCAATCGCAGCCCACCCTCAACTGGCGGCTCGCATCGAGCTTCCCGAAGTCGCTCGATACGCTGTTCGGCACCGCTGAAGTCTTCAGCAAGCGCGTAGCGCAACTGACCGGTGGCAAGTTCAACATCCGCGTGTTTGCCGGAGGCGAAATCGTTCCGCCGCTGCAGGTGGTGGATGCTGTGCAGGCTGGCACGGTGGAAATGGGCCATACCGCGCCGTACTACTACTTCGGCAAGGACGCGACTTTCGCATTCGATTGCGCGGTGCCGTTCGGCATGAGCTCCCGCCAGCAGACCGCGTGGATGGATCAGGGCGGCGGCATGCAGCTGATGCGCGAGTTCTACAAGGATTACGGCATCATCAATTTCCTCGGCGGGAATACCGGCGCGCAGATGGGCGGCTGGTTCCGCAAGGAGATCAAGACGCTGAACGACATCAAGGGCCTGAAGATGCGCATCAGCGCGTTCGCAGGCAAGGTCATGCAGCCGCTGGGCCTGGTGCCGCAGCAGCTCGCCGGCGCCGACATTTATCCGGCTCTCGAAAAGGGTTCGCTGGATGCGGTCGAATGGACCACGCCTTACGACGATGAAAAGCTCGGTTTCAACAAGGTCGCTCCGTATTACTACGCTCCGGGTTGGTGGGAAGCCGGCGCGCAGCTGTCGTTCTATGTCGGCATCAAGGAATGGGAAAAGCTGCCGAAAGAATATCAGGCGGCGATCGAAGTGGCGTCCTATGAGGCGCATGTGACGATGCAGGCGGAATACGATGCGAAGAACCCGGCGGCGCTGGCGCGTCTGATCAAGAACGGTGCGAAGCTGCGCTTCTTCTCCAAGGAAATCATGAACGCCTGCTACAAGGCGGCTGTGGCGACGATGGATGAAGAGGCCTCGAAGAACGCCAAGTTCAAGAAGGTGTATGAGTCCTATCGACGCTTCCAGAAAGACCAGAATCAGTGGAACTCGGTCGCGGAAATGCCGATGCAAAATTTCATGGCCTCTCGCAAGTAAGATCTGATCCGGCGAGCCTGTCGTGCATGTGCGCTGCAGGTTCGCCCCGCATCTCCATGGCGGCTAGAGTTCACCTACGGTTTTACTGGTTGAATTATTTTCAGCAGAGCCGGCAGGGCGTGGGAGTGGTTGCCCGCGAAAACGGATTTTCAGCCGCCAAATTGCTGCCTTGCTTACAGAAGGCTTACAGCAAATTCCCTACCCATCAATAATTTTCATCTGCATTGCACTATGCAGTGCATGGCACCGCGCCATATGGCGATCGCGGGTTGCCATGACATATTGCGCCCCATACAATCCTCAATAACATATAGCAAGCCTATATGTGGCTTTGGTTTAGGTCTGTATGGTTTTTGATGTTAAATCCGAGGAGACAAAATGGAACGTCGTTCCTTTCTTAAAAAGGCAGCGGTTGGTGCGTCAGTAGGCGCAGTGGCAGCTCCCGCACTGGCTCAATCCCTGCCCACGCTTAACTGGCGTATGGCTTCCAGCTTCCCGAAGACGCTGGATACCGTTTATGGTGCGTCCGAAACCTTCTGCAAACGTGTCGCTCAGCTCACCAACGGCAAGCTCAATATCCGCTTGTTCGCCGGCGGTGAAATCGTTCCTGCATTGCAGGTGATGGATGCGGTGCAGAACGGCACCATCGAAATGGCGCACACCGCTCCTTACTATTTCTTCGGCAAGGATCCGACCTTCGCTTTCGACTGCTCCGTACCGTTCGGCATGAACTCGCGCCAGCAGACGGCGTGGATGGAATTCGGCGGCGGCAAGGACTTGATGCGCGAGTTCTATAAGGATTACGGCATCATCAATTTCATGGGCGGCAACAGCGGCGCGCAGATGGGCGGCTGGTTCCGCAAGGAGATCAAGTCGGTCGCCGACCTGCAGGGCCTGAAGATGCGCGTCGGCGGCTATGGCGGCCGCGTGCTGGCCCGTCTCGGCCTGGTGCCGCAGCAGATCGCTGCCGGCGACATTTATCCGGCGCTGGAAAAAGGCACGATCGATGCTGCAGAATGGATCGGCCCGTACGATGATGAAAAGCTCGGCCTGTTCAAGGTCGCGCCGAACTACTACGCACCGGGCTGGTGGGAGCCGAGCACGCAGTTCTCGTTCTACCTTGGCATCAAGGAATGGGAAAAGCTGCCGAAGGAATATCAGTACGCAATCGAGGCAGCCGCGTATGAGGCGCATGTCACCATGCAGGCCGAATACGACGCGAAGAACCCGGCTGCGCTCGCTCGTCTGCTGAAGAACGGCGCGAAGCTGCGCACTTTCTCGAAGGAGATCATGGAAGCCTGCTGGAAGGCGACCAACGAGGTCAACGAGGAAGAGGCCAGCAAGAACGCGAAGTTCAAGAAGATCTACGAACCGTGGAAGCGCTTCCGTCAGGATCAGAACCAGTGGGCTTCGGTTGCCGAAGCGACGATGCAGAACTTCATGATCAGCCGTCGGTAATTTCCTCCGGTTGCATTCAAATCCGCCGCGCGCAAGCCCGGCGGATTTTTTTTGCCTGCGATATGGGCAAGCGCTTGTGCGGTGATATCGAGCCCCATCAGTTGGGCGCGGCTGTGCTCTCGTGCCATGAAGGTTATCGGGCGATAGCTGAAAAGGCGAACCTCCTATTCCTAGCATGGATGTCCGTGCAGGCAGACTATGTTTGGATTGGCGTAATCTCACATGCCTCACATGCGCCGCATCGGCCATCGCACGAAATAAAAAACCCCGCAGGGCATACCGTGCGGGGTTGAAGGGAAGTGGGAAGCTTATTTCGTTTCGTTATCCGTCGAGAAGTTCAGCTGCGGCGCTTCATCGCTGCTGCTTTCCTGGTCGGTGGAGAAGTCCAGTTGCGGCGTTTCGCTGCCCTGGTCCATCGTCGGAATGTCGATCTTCAGTTCGAGCTGCTCCTTCATATCGGTCTTTTCAGCTACCGATACGATGTTCGGAAACCCGATGATCAGGGCCACCATAAGGACCTGGATCAGCACGAACGGTACTGCACCCCAATAGATGTCGGATGTCTTGACTTCCTTTGGCGCCACCGACCGCAGGTAGAACAGCGCAAACCCGAACGGCGGATGCATGAACGAGGTCTGCATGTTCACGCTCAGCAGCACACCGAACCAGATCAGATCGATGCCCATCTTTTCCGCGACTGGGCCGACCAGCGGCACCAGGATGAACGCGAGTTCAAAGAAGTCGAGGAAGAACGCCAGACCGAAGAACAGGATGTTCACGACGATCAGGAAGCCCATTTCGCCGCCTGGCAGCGAAGTCAGCAGATGCTCGACCCACAAGTCGCCATTGACCGCGCGGAAAGTCAGACCAAACACGGAAGAGCCGATCAGGATGAACAGCACGAAGCAGGACAGGCGGGTGGTGGAATCCATTGCCTGTTTCATTAGCGACCACGACAAGCGACGGTTCATCAGTGCCAGCAGTAGCGCCCCGAACGCGCCCATACCGCCGCCTTCGGTCGGCGTGGCGATGCCGACGAAAATCGTGCCCAGCACCAGGAAGATCAGCGCGAGTGGCGGAACCAGCACGAATACCACCTTTTCAGCCATGCGAGACAGCAGGCCAAGCTTGAGCTGGCGGTTGATCACGGCGAACAGGAAAGCGCCAATGATGCCGACCGATGCGGAATAAATGCCAACTTCGTCGGCTGCCGCCTTCGGATGGGTCGAGCCGTAGTAAGCGGCAAAGGCATATGAAACACCGACTGCTGCGGCGATGATGACCAGTAGAGATACGACGCCGCTATTGCCGTTCGGCTCGCGCAGATTGCGTGCTTCCGGCGGCAGGGCAGGGACTGCGTGCGGTTTGAAGATCGAGATGGAAAGTACCCAGCCGGCGTACATTGCAGTCAGCAGCAGGCCAGGGACAAAGGCTGCCTTGTACATGTCGCCGACGGAACGGCCAAGCTGGTCGGCCATCACAATCAGCACCAGCGACGGCGGGATGATCTGCGCCAGCGTGCCGGACGCGGCGATCACGCCTGACGCGAGCTTTTTGTCGTAGCCATAACGCAGCATCACCGGCAGCGAGATCAGGCCCATCGAGATCACTGATGCTGCCACTACGCCAGTGGTCGCCGCCAGCAGCGCGCCGACAAAAATCACCGCATAGGCGACGCCGCCGCGAACTGGGCCGAACAGCTGGCCGATGGTATCGAGCAAGTCTTCCGCCATCCCGGATCGCTCCAGGATCAGACCCATGAAGGTGAAGAACGGAATCGCCAGCAGGGTGTCGTTGGACATGATGCCGTAAATGCGGTTCGGCAAAGCCTGCAGCAACTCGGGCTTCAGCAAACCGAGTTCAATCCCCAGCAGGCCGAAGAACAAGCCATTCGCCGCCAGCGCAAACGCCACCGGAAAACCCGATAGCAGGAATACCACTAGGGCGCCGAACATGATCGGCGCCATATTCGCAATCAGAAACTGCTCCATTATTTGTCTCTCCGACGATCAGTTGATTTTGTTTGCGGCTTTGATCGCCTCGATTTCTTCTTCCGGCGTGGCGGCCTGCTTCTCGAATGCGCTTGCATCGACCTTACCCTGCAGGTAACCGATACGCTTGATCACTTCGGAAATGCCTTGCAGCGCCAGTTGCAGGAAGCCGATCGGGATCAGCAGCTTGGCCGGCCAGATAATCAGGCCGCCGGCATTGCTCGACACTTCCTGATTCTCAATCGAGAGCAGCGCATATGGAACGGCGTAATACAGGATGATCAGCGTGATCGGTAGCAGGAACAGGACGAAACCGAAGATGTCGATCCACACCTGCGTGCGCTTGGAGAACCTCCCGGCAACCACGTCGATGCGCACATGCTCGTTGCGGCGCAGCGTGTAGGAGGTCGCGAGCAGGAAGACTGCGGAAAATAGATACCACTGGATTTCCAGCCAGGCGTTGGAGCTGGTATGGAAAACGTAGCGGACCAGTGCATTGCCGGTGCAGATCAGCACCGCGACGAGCAGGGCCCAGCTAACAGTGAGCCCTATTTTTTCATTGAGCGCGTCAATGAATCTCGACAGCGAGAGAAGGAAAGACATGCGTGTCTCCAATGTTGAAAATTCTTGAACCGATCACGGCGATCCGATGGATGCAGGCCGTGCCTAGACTGGCTCTTTTTGGTTTGCGGCAGTATATGTCATTTCATATGGCACGCGAATATTTGCTCGCGCCTCTACATTCTTTTCATGTGCCGGGGCAAAAGGTGAAATATTTTTCAGAAGTTTGATCGATTTCTTGCTCGATCTGCATACGTGATAACACGTATGCCACCGGATATTCTGCGCACTAAATTGGGGAGGGCCGGAAGTCTGAAATGAAAAAGCCGCCGTCTTCGAGGTCGAGGACGGCGGCTCTGTCATGGGATATCAGCGCAACTGGTTGCGCAGATGCGCAATGGCCGCGCGGACTTGCTCGGGGGCGGTGCCACCGATGTGGTTACGGGCGGCGACCGAACCTTCGAGCGTGAGCACTTTGAACACATCAGTGTCGATCAGCGGCGAGAAGGCGCGCATTTCGTCGAGCGTCAGGTCAGTCAGATCGCAGCCTCGCTGCTCGCAGGTGCGCACGGCATGCGCGACTGCTTCATGCGCGTCGCGGAAGGGCAGTCCTTTCTTGACCAGGTAGTCGGCCAGGTCGGTCGCGGTCGCGTAGCCCTGCAGTGCGGCGGCACGCATCGCGTCCGGCTTGACCGTGATGCCGCGTGCCATGTCGGCGAAGATGCGCAGCGTGTCGGTGACGGTGTCGACTGTGTCAAAAAGCGGTTCCTTGTCTTCCTGATTGTCTTTGTTGTAAGCCAACGGCTGGCCTTTCATTAGGGTGAGGAGACCGATCAGGTGGCCGTTGACGCGGCCGGTCTTGCCACGTGCGAGTTCCGGTACGTCCGGGTTCTTCTTCTGCGGCATGATCGACGAGCCGGTGCAGAACCGGTCAGCGATGTCGATAA
>JAEZVM010000370.1 GCA_023420795.1 Pseudomonadota bacterium | reverse complement strand
GTGGTCGATTTGCCGACGCCGCCCTTACCAGATGCTACCGCGATGATGTTCTTTACATTCGACATCAGCTTGATGCCCCGCTGCACCGAGTGCGCGATGATCTTCGAATAGACGTTTACCTTGGCATTGCCGATGCCCGGCACGGTGCGCAAGCCATCCACCGTCGCCTGCCGGATCAGTTCGATCTGGCTCTTGCCCGGGTAACCGAGTTCTACGTCGAGCGACACATCCGCGCCGCTGATCTGGATATTCTTTGCACACTTGCTCGCGACCAGATCCTTGCCAGTGTTCGGGTCGATGACCTGCGATAGCGCCGCCTTTACGTCTTCAATGGTGATAGTCATTACATCTCCTGAATTTGTTGCAACAGTCTAAACCAATTCACTGCTGCGGTCGGCCCCTCGGTTTGCTGCCGGATACCTGCGAGGCGCGCGCCCGCACTGCTAAAATGGCGGTTTTCCCTTAATACAAGCATTGCCAAATGAGCACCACACCGCACCGCAAGCTGTTCGTGACTACCGCCCTGCCGTATGCCAACGGCGCATTCCACATCGGCCATATCATGGAATATATCCAGGCTGACATCTGGGTGCGGTTTCAGCGAATGCAAGGCAACGAGGTGCATTTCGTCGGTGCCGACGATGCGCATGGCGCGCCGATCATGATCGCAGCGGAAAAGGCTGGCGTGACACCGCAGGAATTCGTCGCG
The DNA here is from genome assembly GCA_023420795.1 of Pseudomonadota bacterium. GTDB lineage: Bacteria > Pseudomonadota > Gammaproteobacteria > Burkholderiales > Burkholderiaceae_D > Noviherbaspirillum. The sequence continues at coordinate 5,782 of JAEZVM010000370.1, read as the reverse complement.
AAGATCGCCGCCGGCCGCAAGCAGTATCTGGACGGTTTTCATATCAGCTTCGACAACTGGCATTCCACCGATGCGCCGGAAAACCATGAATTGTCGCAGGAGATTTATCGTCGCCTGCGTGACGATGCAAAGCTGATCACCACCAAGACCATCGAACAGTTCTTCGACCCGGTCAAGAACATGTTCCTGCCGGACCGCTACATCAAGGGCGAATGCCCGAAATGCGGCGCCAAGGACCAGTACGGCGATTCCTGCGAGGTGTGCAGCGCGGTGTACGCACCGACCGACCTGAAGAGTCCGTACTCCACGCTGTCGGGCGCAACACCGGTGCTGAAATCGTCGGAACACTATTTCTTCCAGTTGTCGAATCCGAAATGCGTGGAATTCCTGCGCGAATGGACGCAGGCGCCGAACCGCCTGCAGCCTGAAGTCGTGAACAAGGCGAAGGAATGGCTGGAAGGCGACGAGGGCTTGGGCGACTGGGACATCAGCCGCGATGCGCCCTACTTTGGCATCGAGATTCCGGATGCGCCGGGTAAATATTTTTACGTGTGGCTGGATGCGCCGGTCGGCTACCTCGCGTCGCTGAAGAACTATTTCGACAAGACAGGCCGCGATTACAAGACCTTCATGGAGGATCAGTCCACCGAGCAGTACCACTTCATCGGCAAAGACATCATCTACTTCCATACGCTGTTCTGGCCGGCAATGCTGAAGTTTGCCGGCTTCAAGGTCCCGAACAATGTGTTCGTGCACGGCTTCATCACCGTATCCGGCGAAAAGATGTCGAAGTCGCGCGGCACAGGCATCTCGCCGCTGCGCTATCTCGACATCGGCATGAACCCGGAATGGCTACGCTACTACATTGCGGCGAAGCTGAATGCGAAGGTGGAAGATGTCGATTTCAATCCAGACGATTTCGTCTCGCGCGTGAATTCCGATCTGATCGGCAAATACGTCAACATCGCCAGCCGCGCGGCCGGCTTCATCAGCAAGCGCTTTGACGGCAAGCTGAGCGATCCGGTCACCGGCGAAGGCGCAATGACCTGGCGCCTGCGTTTCGGCGAACACGAAGAAGCGATCAGGGAAGCGTTCGAGGCACGCGAATATGGCAAGGCGATTCGACAGATCATGGCGCTGGCCGACGAGGTCAACCAGTATGTCGATACCAAGAAGCCGTGGGAACTGGCGAAGGATCCGGCCAACAACCAGGAACTGCAGGACGTGTGCAGCAACCTGCTGCGCTCGTTCTATTGCCTGACGATTTATCTTGCGCCGATCCTGCCGGCGCTGGCACGCAAGGTTTCGACCCTGTTCGGCATCGAGCGCCAGCTGACCTGGGCGGATTTGCAGGCGATGCCTGGTTCCATCGGCACGTTCGAGCATCTGATGACGCGAGTCGATCCGAAGATGCTGGATGCGCTGTTCGAGCCGCCCACCGATGCCGCACCTGCCGCGGCCACAGTCAATGATGCGATCGAGGCCATTGCGCCTGAAATCAAGATTGACGACTTCACCAAGATCGATCTGCGCATTGCAAAGATCGTCAACTGTGAACACGTCGAAGGTTCCGACAAGCTGCTGCGCCTGACGCTCGATGTGGGCGAAGGCCGTACCCGCAACGTGTTCTCTGGCATCAAATCCTCGTACAAGCCGGAAGACCTGGTCGGGAAGCTGACCGTGATGGTCGCTAACCTCGCGCCGCGCAAGATGAAGTTCGGTGTATCGGAGGGCATGGTGCTGGCCGCTTCCGCAGCGGATGAAAAGAGCAATCCCGGCATCTATGTGCTGAATCCGTGGCCGGGCGCCGAGCCGGGCATGCGGGTACGCTGAGCATGGCAGAGACCGGCTGCGCCTTTCAGATAGAGAGTCCATGAGCATCGTCGTTCGCGAAGCCAGCCTCGATGACGCGTTGATGATCGCCGAGCTGACACGCGCGGCATGGGCGAACAAGGTGGCCGCAAGTTCAAGCGGCCACAGCGAGAGCGTGGAGCGCGTCCTGCAGGACTTGCAGGCAGGAGGCGGCTTCATCCTGCTCAAGCAGGAGCGGCCCATCGGTTCGACCCGCTGGACACCGCTCGACGGCGAAGCGGGCATCTGGGAAATCATGCGCATGGGTGTGGTGCCGCAGCATCGCGGCGAGCATCTGTCGCAACACCTGCTGGAAGCGGTGATCCACCGCGCGCAGGCGTCTGATGTCAGGGAGCTGCGCCTTGCGGTGCGAGCAGATCAGGCGCGGCTGCTCGACCTGTACGCGGCGTTCGGATTCGAACTGGCGCCGGAACTGGAATACACGCACGCCAATCCGCTGGAGCCCACGCCAACTGTGATGCGCCGGCTGCTCGGATACTGATTCTCCTCAGACCGACTTCAAGTGCTTGGCAGGCCAGCCCTGTCGGGCGCACAATAACTCTCCAACAAGATAAATGCCTGCCTCGCCCGGAGCACGCCCTCCGGTACAACGATGCACGGCAAGAACAACGAGGAGAGGAAAGCGCGAATGAGTCTGTCCAGCATGAACTTCCGCCCACGCCTGATCGACTCTCTCAAGGGATATGACCGAACCCGCTTCCTGCAGGATGTCAGCGCCGGCCTGACTGTCGGCGTGGTCGCGCTTCCGCTGGCAATGGCATTTGCGATCGCCTCCGGCACCAAGCCGGAAGCCGGCATATTCACCGCCATCATCGGCGGCTTCCTGATCGCCGCGCTGGGCGGCTCCCGCGTGCAGATCGGCGGACCGGCCGGCGCATTCATCGTCGTCATCTACGGCATCATCGAGAAATACGGTCTCGCCAACCTGCTGATCTCCACAATCTTCGCCGGTATGCTGCTGTTCGCGATGGGGATGTTCCGCCTAGGCTCGCTGATCCGTTACATACCGGTGCCTATCGTGATCGGCTTCACTAACGGCATCGCGGTGCTGATCGCGCTGTCGCAGCTGAAGGATTTCTTCGGCCTCGCGATCGACAAGATGCCGGGCGACTTCTTCGCGCAGATCGAGATACTGGCAGCCAATCTGCATACCGTGAATTTCGTCACGCTTGCGATCGCGGCCGCTTCGCTTGCGATCCTGTTCGGCTGGCCTGCGGTATTCCGCCCCAATCCGGACCGGACGGCGCCCCGTTTTCCGCGCTTGGTGCGACTGCTGAAACCGGTGCCCAGCCCGATCGTCGTGCTGGTACTGAGCACGCTGGCGGTCAGCCTGTTCCATCTGCCGGTAGAAACCATCGGCTCCAAGTTCGGCGGCGTGCCGCAGGCGCTGCCGAGCTTCAGCCTGCCGAACTTCAGCTGGGATCTGGTCAAGCAGCTGCTTGCACCGACGGTAACGATTGCCCTGCTCTGCGCGATCGAGTCGTTGTTGTGCGCACGGGTCGCCGACAATCTGACCGGTGACCGCCACGATCCGAACCAGGAACTGATGGCACAGGGCATCGCCAATTTCACCGTACCCTTCTTCGGCGGCATTCCCGCCACCGGCACCATCGCCCGCACCGTCACCAACATCCGCACCGGCGCGAGTTCGCCGGTGGCTGGCATAGTGCATTCACTGGCGCTGCTGGCGATCGTGCTGATCGCCGCGCCACTGGCGAAGAACGTGCCGCTAGCAGCGCTGGCCGCGATCCTGCTGCATGTCGCGTTCAACATGGGCGAATGGCATGAGTTCCTGCGGCTGGTGCATTTCTCGCTGAATTACCGGATTCTGGTCATCGCAACCTTCCTGCTTACCGTCATCATCGACCTGACGGCTGCGGTCGAAGTCGGGCTAGTGCTGGCCTGCATCTTCTTCATCTACCGCGTTTCCAGCCTGACGCGCATCGAAGTGCTTGCACCGGCTATGCTGCCAGTGCCGCCAGCCGCCGGCGTCACGGTCTATTCACTGTTCGGATCGCTGTTCTTCGGCACGGTCGGAAAGATGGAAAGCCTGATCGCGCCCGGCTCTTTGCCGAAAAAGGCCATGGTGCTGGAGCTGCATCAGCTGATCAATCTGGATACGACCGGGCTTGATGCGCTGGAGACCGTTCACAGGACACTGCTCAAGCACGGCTGCCAGTTGGTCATTTGCGGCGCCAATCATCAGCCGCTCAGCCTGATGCGACGCACCGGCTTCCTCGAACGGCTGGGCGCCGAAAACTGCCTCGACGACCTGCGGCAGGCAGTGATGCGAGCCAATGTACTCGCGGGCTGAAGTGCCGGCATTGCCTGACTGACAATCACCTTTTCACCCGACAGCATTTGCAGTTTCGTTTGACTGAATGGCCATGAAGACGGGGTAAAATAGCGCCTGCTTTTTACTGGGCCACCCACATCATGAAATTCAGCAAGCAAGCTACTGCCTACCAATCCGAAATCACCAAGTTCTTCAACGAGATGAAGCAGAAGGACCCGGGAATCGAACAGCGCCAGCGCGAAGGCCGCGCCCTGCTGTGGGACAAGGCGCCGATCGATCTGGACGCCACCAAGCGCGCCAGGGAATCCCGCGTGAAGCAGCAGCCATACGTCTATCAGACCAAGTAAGAATGACCACGCAGCAGGACGCGCTGCTTGCGCACTTGCCGCCGGACGCTCCAGAGCTGGCGCTTGCGGGGCAGCCGGACTCGACACCGGATGTGATCGACGGCATGGCATACGCAAAGCTGTACGGCGAACCGCTGTTCAAGCTGCCGACGGACCTGTACATTCCGCCGGATGCGCTGGAAGTCTTCCTCGAAGCGTTCCAAGGCCCGCTCGACCTGCTGCTGTACCTGATCCGCAAGCAGAACTTCAACATCCTCGACATTCCGATGGCGCAGGTGACGCGCCAGTATCTCGAATACGTCGATCAGATCCGCGTGCGCAATCTCGAACTGGCAGCGGAATACCTGCTGATGGCAGCGATGCTCATCGAGATCAAATCGCGCATGCTGCTGCCGGTGAAGAAGGCCGATACCGGCGAGGAAGCTGAAGACCCGCGCGCCGAACTGGTGCGCCGCCTGCTGGAATACGAACAGATGAAACTCGCCGCGCAGCAGATCGACAAGCTGCCGCAGCTCGGCCGCGACTATGTGCGCGCGCAGATTTTCATCGAGCAGAGCATGGTTACCCGCTGGCCGGAAGTCGGCATCAACGAACTGCAGGCAGTCTGGAGCGACATTCTCAAGCGCGCCAAGCTCACGCAGCACCATACGATCACCCGAGAGGAACTGTCGGTGCGCGAACACATGACGAGCATCCTGCGTCGCCTGCAAACCGCGAAGTTCGTCGAGTTCGCCGACCTGTTCGATCCGTCGCGCGGTGTACCGGTGGTGGTGGTGAACTTCATCGCGCTGCTGGAGCTGGCGAAGGAAACCCTGATCGAGATCACGCAGGCGGAAGCGTTTGCGCCGATCTATGTCCGACTGGCCTACTCACCTGCCTAACCCGCCTAATCCACCTGATTCTATCCGCCGCTTGCCGGCAATTTACGTAGCAAGGCTGTTTCATGAAAATCATTTCCTCCATCGAAGAACTGCGCGACCAGCTGCGCGGCCAACTGCGCACTGCATTCGTGCCCACCATGGGCAATCTGCATGAAGGCCATCTGTCGCTGATGCGACTGGCGCGCAAGCATGGCGACCCGGTGGTCGCGTCGATCTTCGTCAACCGGCTGCAGTTCGGGCCGAACGAGGATTTCGACAAGTATCCACGCACATTCCAGGCCGACGTCGAAAAACTGGAAAAGGAAGGCGTGTACGTGCTGTTTGCGCCGACCGAAAAGGACATGTATCCGGAGCCGCAGGAATACCGCGTGCGTCCGCCGGACGAC
>JAEZVM010000338.1 GCA_023420795.1 Pseudomonadota bacterium | reverse complement strand
GTGGTGCGCCAGGGCGAAGTGCGAGTGGTGCGCAGCGAGGAGGGCAACGAGTATCCGCTGGCGACCTTGCGGCAGGGCGAAATCTTCGGCGAGAAGGCATGCCTGATGCGGCAGGAGCAGATGGCGTCGGTAGTTGCCGCATCCGACGTCACGCTGCTGGTCATTCCCGAGAAAACGGTCCACCTGATCGCGGAGCGGAATCCGAAGCTGCGCGAGGTGCTGGAGGACCGCATCCGCGTGATGGAGCGGGAGCTGCAGCGCCAGAAGAAGCTGGCGGAGCGGCGCAAGCTGCCGGTGATCCTCGACCTGCATTCGAAGCCCGCATTTGGCGAGAAGATCATCAAGCGCTTTGCCTGGGTCGAGCAGGCAGAGGAAATGGACTGCGGCGCGGCCTGCCTGTCGATGATCTGTCGGCACTACGGCATTCCAATGACGCTCGGGAAGCTGCGCGAACTGGCCAACGTCACCACGCAGGGCGCGACGCTGGAAAGCCTGGCGCGTGCCGGCGAATCGCTCGGCTTCACCACGCGCGGCGTGCAGTGCACCTACGAGGCGCTGCTCGGCTTCGAGCTGCCGTTCATCGTGCACTGGGAGGGCTATCACTACGTCGTCGTGTATGGCGTGTCGAAGCAGCAGGTATGGATGGCGGACCCGGCGGTCGGCTTTCGCAAGATGGGCGTGGAGGAATTCGAGCGCGGCTGGAGCGGTACCTGCCTGCTGTTTACGCCCGGGCAGGACATGGTGCAGATGGCGGCGGCCCGCTCGCCGTGGGTGCGCTTCGTCGCCTACCTGCAGCCATATCGAAAAATCCTCGCGAACCTGTTCCTTGCGACCTTCGTGATCCAGGTACTGGGCCTGGTGCCGCCGCTGATCATCCAGAACATCCTCGATGGCGTGATCGTGCACCAGAACGTCAGCCTGCTGCACCTGCTGATCGTCGGGCTCATTATTTCCAACCTGTTCACGCAGTTGATGGCGACGATCCGCTCCTTCCTCGCGAACTTCATGATGCGCAACATGGACTTCGCGATGATGTCGCAGTTCTTCAAGCACACGATGTCGCTGCCGTTTTCCTTCTTCGCCAAGCGCAAGGCGGGCGACATCCTCGCGCGCTTTCAGGAGAACCAGACGATACGCGCGTTCCTGACCGAGTCGACCGTCACCACGATGCTGAACCTGCTGATGGTGTTCCTCTACTTCACCATCATGTTCATGTACAACGTGAAGATGACGCTGGTACTGATTGCCTTCGTGATTCCCATCATGGCGCTGACCGTGCTGGTGACGCCAAGAATCAAGAACTATGCGCGCGAGGCATTCGCTGCCGGCACCGATGCGCAATCCTTCCTGATGGAGACGCTGGGCGGCGTGGAGACCGTCAAGGGCATGGGCATCGAACGGCCGGTGCGGATGAAGTGGGAAAGGAAATACGCGAAGTCGCTGGAGGTGCAGTACCGCGCGCAGACCTTCAACATCTGGGTTTCGCTCGCCAGCCAGCTGCTCAATGCCGCGACCACCATCGCCATCCTGTGGGTCGGCGCGAACCTGGTGCTTGCGCGCGAACTGTCGATCGGCCAGCTGATCGCGTTCAATGCACTGATGGGCAGCGTGCTCGCACCGCTGATGGGTCTGGTCGGGCTGTGGAGCCGGCTCAACGATGCGGCGGTGGCGATGGAGCGGCTGGGCGACGTGCTCGACATGGAGCCGGAGCAGAGGCCGCAGGACATGCCGTCGCGCGTGCTGCTGCCGGACCTGCAGGGCGAGATCCGGCTCGAAGGCGTGTATTTCCGCTATGGCGGCGATGAAACCGCGTATGTGCTGGAAAACATCAACCTCGACATCAAGCCCGGCGAGCTGGTCGCGATCGTCGGGCGCAGCGGTTCCGGCAAGACCACGCTCGCAAAGCTGCTGGTCGGTTTCTATCCGCCGTCCGACGGCAAGATCGTGGTCGATGGCTACGACATGAGCGTGATCGACAAGGAGTATTACCGCGCGCAGGTCGGCTATGTCATGCAGAGCAACCTGCTGTTCTCCGGCACCATTGCGGAAAACATCGCCAGCGGCGACGAAAGCCCGGACCGGCGCCGCATCGAGGAAGTGGCGAAGATGGCCGATGCGCATCCGTTCATCGTCAAGCTGCCGCTTGGCTACGAGCAGATTGTCGGCGAGCGCGGCGTTGGCCTGTCCGGCGGGCAGATACAGCGGCTGTGCATCGCGCGTGCGCTGTACCACGATCCGCGCCTGCTGGTGTTCGATGAAGCGACCTCGGCGCTCGATACGCAATCCGAGAGCAACATCATCGGCAACATGCATGAAATCCTGAAGGGGCGCACGGCGGTAATCATCGCGCACCGGCTTTCCACCATCATGCGCGCTGACAAGATTCTCGTGCTGTTTGAAGGCGCAGTGGTCGAGCAAGGCAAGCATGAAGAGCTGGTGGACCGGCGCGGCATGTACTACGAGCTGGTGCAGAAGCAGTTGAGCGCGGCATGAAACTCTTCAACCCACGTGGCCAGCCGGGTTCGGCGATCTCGTATGCGGGACTGATCGAAAAGATCGAGATCATCCGCTCGACGCTGCGATGGGCGTCGAAGCTGGAACGCGCCGACATCGAAAAGTTGTTGCGGCAGACCGGCGCATTGCGCGATGAAGTCATGCAGATTTCGCACAAAGAGCGCTTCGTGCAGGCGGCCAGCGCCGAGCCAGCACCGGTGGCGGCACAGTCGCCCGGCCAGCGGCGGCAGGCGCTGCTGGACCGCAGCTTCGTGTTCGAAGGCACCTTCGGCGACAACCCGAAGCTGCTCGAATCGCTGGAAATCGCCGAGAAGGCCGCGCCCACCGATTTGCCGGTGCTGATCGACGGCGAGAGCGGCACCG
>JAEZVM010000278.1 GCA_023420795.1 Pseudomonadota bacterium | reverse complement strand
CCATGCCAGGCCAGAAACCGTGCTCTCGCAAGCGATCGAATCGCTCGCGCAAACCGCCGACGGCATCGGCACGCCGCAACATGGCGGAGCTGGCAAAGTTCCCGCCTTCGGCCGTCCCGATCTCGTCATCAGCGCACCCGCCGGCATAGTGCTGACGACACCGCATGATGTTCACGCAACCGCTGATAACATCAGCATTACCGGTTCCATAGATACCAGCGCCACCATCGGCCGCAATTTCGCCGCCTCGGTCAAGGAAGGTATCAGCCTGTTCACCTACGGCGCCGCCAAGGCGGACAGGAATCAGCATGGAGACAAAGGCATCAAACTCCACGCCGCACACGGCAAGGTTGACATACAGGCGCATAGCGGAGCGCTGAAAGCGGCGGCGAACAAGGATGTGAACATCATCAGCACGCACGCGAAAGCCGAAGTCGCGGCGAAGGAACATGTCATGCTCACCGCCGGCGGCGCCTATGTGAAGATCAGCAGCGGTAATATCGAGATCCATGCGCCGGGCAAGGTGGAATTCAAGGCGGCGATGAAGGACTTGAGCGGGCCGGCGAGCCGCACCTGCGCACTACCTTCACTACCAAAGAGCGAACCGCAATTTCACCTCCACCAGGATCAACCGCTCTTCAGCCAGCAGATTGATTTATCTCACCTCGCCGGAAACGAAGGACTCGGCTTCACGACCGCTGGCAAAACGTACCATGTTTTCAAGGAAGACGGCTCATTCCTGACTAGTGGAATAACAGATCAAAACGGCATCACAGACCGTATTTTTTCGAACGAGGCAGGAGAAATCAAAGTCGCCATTGAAACCGGAGGCTGGCAGGTGGAAGAGCGTTATGAGAACGATGATCTTAACGGAGAGGAGCTCTTTAAATGAGCAACTTCCACGTTGTCAGACGGGGCGAAAATCTCAGCAAGATTGCCAAGCAATACGGAACTACCGTTACCGAACTCCGAAAACTCAATAGCCTGCAAAATCCGAACAGACTCGATATTGGACAGAGAATCGCGTTACGAAAGGAAGCAGTATGTGGATTCGAAGCCCTGTTTCTCGATGCCGACCGCAACCCTATTGCCGGCCTCGAATATGTTCTTGAGTACTGTGGCAGAAGCATCACGGGGACTACCGGAAAAGATGGCAAGGCAAGAAAAATTCTGACCGACACACCAGCAGACCAGGTACGGATACTCGTAAAACGCTTTGACGGCACTTTGAAAGAAATCACGACCGTCATGTCGGGTTACTGGAACAAACTAGTCACTCTGGTTAGTCCATTGCTCGTCATTGACGCTGAGCTGCAGCCTCACCCAAAGCAAGCAGAACGCACAGCCAAGAATGAACGGATCAAACCCGCCCACGACCCGCACAATCCTGCAGCACCGACCACCAATAAGAAAGAGCTTGGTCTTAAGGGCAAGCAGACAACTACAGCTGACGGCAAGCCTGTTACTGTGGTCGAAGGAGATATTCCAGGGCTGGATGAGTTTCTCGATTCTTTCAATGAAGAACTGATGAACGATGCCGATTATGCATGGGCAGCTAAAGAACTCGGTGTCGAAGAAGCAGCGATACGGGCATATGCAAAGGTAGAGTCTGGTGCAGAGAAAGGTGCAGGGTTTATTCAGGTCGGAAAACGTAAAGTGCCGACAATCTTATACGAACGACATAAATTTTCTCAGCATACCGAGCACCAATATAGTGGGAAGTATCCTGACATTTCTCTGCCAAACGGCTATTACTTCCCAAAAGTAAAATATGTATTAGCCGATGACGACTACAAGAAGAAGCGTGGCGTCCCAACAAACGTTCAGTATTATCGCCCCATCAACAAGAAGGATGGTGAAGAAACAAGACGCGCTGCTCTCACATTGAAGGAATTGCTAGATACCGGAAAAGTGACCAAAGCGCATGACCTCTACTTGGCACATGCAGCTAACTACAAACGCTTGGCCAAAGCTTATCAACTCGATAAAGCGGCGGCATTGAAAAGCTGTTCATGGGGCGCATTTCAAATTATGGGGGAGTATTGGGAGACCATGAAATATTCCTCAATATTTGAATTTACGAAAGCCATGTCCCGCTCGGAAAGAGAACAGATACGGGCATTCGTTCGCTATATTAAATATGTCAATCCCGCGATTATTGGATATTTGAATAAGCATGATTGGGCTCGTGCAGCAGAAGCGTATAACGGCCCACGCTATAAGCAAAATAGCTATGACACCAAACTAGCAGCGGAATATAAGAAGTTTAAGGAAAGAGAATAAGACCTATGATGTGGCGGCCTATTGTTTATGCTTGTCTATGGATGGTGCTTTTCTCCCAAAGATGTCTGGCAGCCGATTTTGTTTCCGGCATATGGAGCGGAATTGGAGAAGGTGCACATGGAGAAAATGGCACAGTGATAATCGGCGTCAATGCAAAGACCAAGGCATTATCCGGCTACTATGAATCGAGTAATAGCACAGGCAACATTACCGCCGAATGCAGATTTTTTTTCAAAGGAAGACTGGGAGCTGAAAATGTTGCATTCATTCAGATCGTTGGAGTTCACCCCGATTTACTACAAGAAGGAAGCAAACCTATTGATGGGAAAGTTGAACATCAATCAAAATCAGGTAAGTCATTAATTACCATTTACCTAAATCAGGTTCCCTCAAGTTGCGATTGGCTCTATAACGGACTTCCTAGCTATGTCCCGCCAAAAAATTTCACACTCAAGAACGGGTTACCCAATGAATTCCAAAGAAATGGCTCCTGGCAAGCGGTGAAGGTCATTCGATCCGAGCGCAGCTACTTCTACAAGCAGCCAAACAGTGCGAATCGAGGCAAAGCGTATCTTATCGCTGGCGATCTTATATACATCTACGATGAAACTCCCGGTTGGTACTATGCGGAGTATCAAGGTGAGCAGAAAACGATTCGTGGCTGGATAGAGAAAACCGATGTAATTCAGACTGTGGAGCCATACCAGTAGGCCTATCAAGTAAAGCCGCCTTCTATAAGCTCCCTACCCCACCACAATACAGTCCCGCCCCGCCGATTTCGCTCCGTACATTGCATGGTCGGCTCGGATGATACCATCGCTGACGGGTTCGCTCGGATGCAGTGCGATCAGGCCGCAAGAAAAGCTGACGCGTCTGCCTGGCACGAAGGTTGAGAAGTCTTGCGATGCAATTTCCTGCTTCAGGCGTTCGAGGATGCGCTTTGCTTCCTGCAGGTCGGTGTCCGGCAACAGCAGCAGGAATTCCTCGCCCCCCCAACGGGCCAGCACGTCGGTGGAGCGCAATGCAGTTTGGGCGTGCCGGGCGAAGATGCGCAGCACGTCGTCGCCAGCTGAGTGGCCGTAGGTGTCGTTGATCTGCTTGAACAGGTCGATGTCTATCAGCGCAATGCAGACCGGCTTCCCTTCGGTGTTGTGGCGCCGCTCCTCGCTGGCGAGAATCTCGCTCATGTAGCGGCGATTGGCGAGCGAGGTCAGTTCATCTCTCGTGGCGAGCGTCTGGATGCGCGACAGGGCTTCGCTCAGTTCTTCCTTCTGCGCTTTCAGGCGGGTGCGCAGCCGGCTGAGTTCGCCGGTCAGGTAGGCGACTACCACCAGCATGCTTGCGGCAAGAAGAAAATGGGCGATCTCCCGCCCCGGCCGGAAACGCTGCGGGTCGCCTAGCACCATTCCTGTCATCGTCAGACCCAGCAGGAGAATGGCGAAGATGCTCATCATTTGCGATTTCCCGGGCTCCAGCGTGAAGGCGCAGAACACGAGGACGACCACCAGAGGCATCAGTACCGCTCCGCGCATCGGGCCGACGATGGCATAGGAGGCGACGATGCAGATGATCGCGAAGTACCCCTGATAAGTGGCGAGCTGCGTAGGCGATACGCGCAAAAACTCGCTGGCCCGGATCAGCAGGTAGAACAACGCCACGCCGCCATAGATGCAGGTCGTCAGCCATGCCGCAGGCTGGGTCGACGTGTTCCCCGACCACACTTCGAACCAGAGCAACCCGATACATAAGGTATACAGCGCAAAAGTGGCGGCCCAGTAGCCGATTTGCCGACGAATTTTCGTATCGCCGCTGGCAAGCGCTAATGGGATGGTTTCAAAGTTGGACATCCAGCAGACTCCAGAAGCACAAGAACGGCAAGAGCCGATGTGCCGAATACATGACCTGCCGCTGCATGCACACCTCATCGGAGGCGGACATTGCGCCGTTGGCAATATCAGCATCCTAAGCGTAATCGAGCTTGTTTCCAATCGGAAAATTCTTACCCAGATTTGACCGCTCTCATTTCTTTCTGCACAACACTTCGTGGCGCAAAGGACAATGCTGTCGCGCGAAGCAGCACAGATCTTCGGCAAGACGACCCGCTTTTTACCGCAGCAAGGTAAAATTTCCGGACATCAATATTGCGGATGAAGAGAACCTGCCCGCATCCTCCGCCTGCATCATGAGTGATCTTTACCTGACTCCCGATTCCCTTCCCACCTTCGGGCAGCGCATTTCTCTGCGCGTGCTCGGCCTCTTCGGCTGGCGCATCAAGTTCGCGCCGCTGCCGGGGCCGCGCGGCGTGCTGATCGTATATCCGCATACCTCCAACTGGGATTTCATGGTGGGCATATTCACGAAATGGGCGCTGGCCATTCCGTTTCACTGGATCGCCAAGGAATCGCTGTTCACCGGCCTGTGCGGCGCGATCCTCGGGCCGTTCTTCCGCGCCTGGGGCGGTGAGCCGATTGCGCGCAACGCATCGACCGGCGCGATCAACCGTCTCGCGCAGCGCATCAATGCCGCCGATTTCTACTGGCTGGTGATCACCCCGGAAGGCACGCGCAAATACCGCGATTACTGGCGCAGCGGCTTTTACCATATCGCGCTGACAGCCGGCGTGCCGCTCGGCATGGCCGCCTTCGATTACGCGAAGAAGGAAGTGCGGCTGGTGGATTACGCGACGCTGACCGGCGATCAGGAAACCGACTTGCAGCGCATTCGCGAAGCCTTCGATTCCTGCCGCGGACTGCGAGCGGAATGCGCGGGGCCCATCAGATTCAATCCTGAAAAACAGGAGCAGCCGGCACAGGAAGCCAAGCGGGCCTGAGCTCCTCAACCGGGCTTTCTGCACCGCCCGCTCGGCTGGCTGGCGGTGCTTATCTGCAATCAACGCACCGCATGCCGCAAGCGGTAAACTGGCGTTTTTCTTCCCGCCCAAACGCCATGACCACATTCCACGTCGAGAACATCAACGTCACCTCCTTCGATTCCATGCCGACGCCGGAGGAGCTGCACGCGCGGCTGCCGCTGACCGACCGCGCCGGCAGCACCGTGACGCAGGGGCGCGAAGCGCTGCGCAACATCCTCGACCGCAAGGACCATCGCATGTTCGCGGTGGTCGGCCCGTGCTCGATCCACGACCCGGTCGCCGGCCTCGACTATGCGCGCCGGCTGAAGCAACTGCAGGAAGAAGTGAAAGACACGATGCTGCTGGTAATGCGCGTGTATTTCGAAAAGCCGCGCACCACCACCGGCTGGAAGGGCTACATCAACGATCCGGACATGGACGACTCCTTCCACATCGAGCGCGGCATGGCAAATGCGCGCCAGTTCCTGCTCGATGTGTGTGAGCTCGGCCTGCCGACGGCGACAGAGGCGCTCGACCCGATTTCGCCGCAGTACCTCGGCGACCTGATCGCATGGACCGCGATCGGCGCGCGCACCACCGAATCGCAGACGCACCGCGAGATGGCGTCCGGCCTGTCAACGCCGGTCGGCTTCAAGAACGGCACCGACGGCGACATCGGCATCGCGATCAACGCGATCCTGTCGGCCTCGCACCCGCACTCCTTCCTCGGCATGAATGGCCAGGGCCGCACGGCGATCGTGCGCACCCGCGGCAACCGCTACGGCCATGTGGTGCTGCGCGGCGGCGACGGCCGGCCGAACTACGACACGGTGTCGGTTGCGATGGCGGAGCAGGCTCTGGCAAAGGCGAAGCTGCCGGCCAACATCGTGGTCGATTGCTCGCATGCGAACAGCTTCAAGAATCCGGATCTGCAGCCGCTGGTGATGGCCGACGTGGTGAACCAGATCCGCTTCGGCAACAACTCGCTAGTCGGCGTGATGATCGAATCGAACCTCGTCGCCGGCAAGCAGTCCATCCCGCAGGATCTGGCGCAACTGAAGTACGGCTGCTCGGTGACCGATGGTTGCGTCGGCTGGGACACGACGGAAAAGATGCTTCGCGATGCCGATACGATGTTGCGCGGCATTCTGCGCGAACGCATGCAGTAACCTGGACAGGTAATGCAGATCCTCGACTCTACCCAAACCGCGCTGGCACTACCCTATGCCAAGCTGGTGCCGGCCGTCGCGC